>JAFTHG010000108.1 GCA_017457555.1 Kiritimatiellia bacterium
AACTGCGTGACACAGTCCTTGTTTACCAGGAGTTCTGCAGAAGCAAGAAGGGCTTTGGCGGCACGGCGTGCATCTTCTCCATAAGTCATAAAGAGTGCTTAGGCATAAAGTGGGAAGGGGAATGTCCACCCTGTACCATTATGGTAGGCGGGTTTACGGCGAGTGTCCTCGTCACCTTCATAACGCCCCCAGTAGGGATTATGCGGATTATTGAGCAATACGCCATCACGATAAATTGGAAGCGGTCGGCTGACGGGGCGGTCTGCCAAGGTGCGAATGGCTCCGGGTGAGAGCAGACACTCGGTTGCTTTCAGGACAGAGGTGGCGAGTTGGTGATTCGCCTTCAACAGTCCCAGCGTCACGGCATAGAGCTGATTCGGGCGAATGGCATCGTCTTGTTCTGCCGCTTTTGCACTGACACCTTGTTCTGCATACAGACAGTCTGAGAGACCACCGTCCGGCAATGGGAAGAGGGCCACAAAGTTACGCCGTACTTTATTGGCGAGCCGTTTCCACTTGGGAGCGACTTCACGGCCTAAAAGGTCTAACAGGCGTACCCACAGGGCTTGGATTTCGACGGAGTAGCCATTTCGTGGCGTACCGGCAGGATAATTGGTATCCATCCAGGTGTAGTGATTGGGCGCCCAAATCAGGCCCGTTTCTGGATCGGCTTTAATGCCATTCACCGTGCCCTTTACGTAATTTTCGGCAATGCTGACCAGAACATCCTTTAAGGTGCGATTCTTACCGCAGGGATGCGTCAGGATTTTTTCAGCACCATGGTGTGCAATCATATCATCAACAATAACTGCAAACCACAGTGGCGCATCAACGGTTTCACGATTGGCATCGTCTTCGCCTCGGATCATATTTGGAATAGTGCCTCCCTTTTCAAAGCGGCCAAATTCCGTAAGTGTGTCAAAGACGGTGTCCCAATCTTTTGCAGCAACGACACCACGCAGGAAGATTAATGTGTCACGCCCCCAGTCAAGGAACCATGGATAACCGGCGATGACCGTTTTATGT
Source organism: Kiritimatiellia bacterium (assembly GCA_017457555.1). Lineage (GTDB taxonomy): Bacteria > Verrucomicrobiota > Kiritimatiellia > RFP12 > DVOR01 > Spyradenecus. Next base: position 1,027 of record JAFTHG010000108.1, read on the forward strand.
GCATCTCTTCGGACGATATAGTTCCGCAAAGCTTGCGCCATTCCTTCACGGAGGGAGAGAGGCGCAGAGGGTAGTGCTCGTGCAAGTGCGGGGACATGGGGTGTCCGTGCGGCCGGAATACCTGCGGTAAGAATGGCTTCTTCACCACGTTTCAATTCAACATGGAACCAACCGGGACTCCACAAGTCGCTACTTGCCTCCTGACCGCGTGCGGCCTCTTCCGGATGGGAAACACTGTAGGTCCACTCAGCTTCCGGATGCCATTCGCCTTTCGGTAGGGTGATGGCTAATTCGGTGTTGGCTTCAGGACGGAAGCCAAAGCCGTTAGGCAGATTGACAAGAGCCTTTGGCCACGCAGTTTCCAGGCCGGTATACGCTTTCGTTTTGCAATGGAAGTTGCGCCACTCGATATCCGGGCGTAAGATTAAGCGGACGGGGACATCGGGGTCGCGCCATGGCTTCGATGCCTTCTCGCGACGGAAGCGAAGGACGACACGGTTTTTGACGGGTTCAAGGGCCACCCGAAGCGTAATGGGGACGCGTCGTCCCATGCCACATGGTGCGGCAAAACGCCATTCGGCTGCAGACCCGTCAGGTGCGATGGTGACGTGTTCCAGACACTTTTCAGAGAGCGCTGCACTGTAGTCGTTGCAATTGATCCACGCTCGGCACCGTGTGAAAAAGACCTGTCGGTCGTCCGGGACGGAGGTATGGCGGTTGAGTGCCAGAAGGCAATCGTATTGCGATCGGATATCGCCCCATTTGAGACGGATTTGTCCCATTGCGCCTGTGCCATTTGTGAGCAGAAGACGTGCATCGCCAAGGGCATTGACTTCGGGACCGGAAAAGCGTCTGCGGAGCAACCCGGCATGGACGCCTTCGGCTAATGCGAAAACACTGGAGGTCTTTGATTCAACGCCGGAGGGCGTGTAGATTTCCGCAGAGAGTTTTAAGTGTTCGGTACGGCGCGGTTCGTGGCGAATGGGCGAGTAGGTGCGGTAAACAGGCAGCATGACGCCATAGCCACCGTCAATCATCGCAATCGCACGGCCTTCGCTCACCACTTCACCATCAGTGTTGCGTAATTGTGCACGGAAAGGCACCGGAGAGGCGATATAAAGTAGCTTTCCGGGCGGCACCATTACATCGCGATGGAGGTCGGCTGGCAGTTGCATGGTAATGGCGCGCGGCAAACCGGTATCGGTCTTGGTGAAAGCAACCGGGTCTTGAATAAAGCGTGCAGCAAGGCTGTCGCCATCTTCTTTGAGTGGGATGGGCTCATCCAACCATTGCAAGGTCCGCATAGCCATAACACGGCGCTGACGTTGAAGCATGCCGAAGACGGGCGAGGAGCCGCGTTGCCGGGTTGCCGCTT
>JAFTHG010000109.1 GCA_017457555.1 Kiritimatiellia bacterium
GTACGTGCTTCGAAGAGTTCTGCCACACGCGGCAAACCACCCGTAATATCGTGGGTCTTGTTTTCACCACGCGGCATTCTTGCGAGCGCATCTCCGGCCTTCACGCAATCACCATCCATCACGAGCACAGTCGCACCTGCCGGAAACGAGAAGATACCCAGCGTCGGCAACTTTGTGACATCAAGCGAAGCGATGTCAATATTCTTACCTGCCGGCACTTCCTTCACGACCAAACGCGGATAGAGGTTGCTTGCGCGGGAATCCATCACGATACGCTTGCGAGCATCCGTCGTCGGGTCAATCTCGGTCTTAACCGTGATGCCTTCTTCGAAGTCTTCTTCCACCACGAGACCGGCCGCATCAGCGATAATCGGCACAGCGTGGGGGTCCCACTCTGCAATCTTGACGCCGGCTTCCACCGTGGCTTCGTCTTCGACATAGAGCGTTGAACCCATCTGAATCGGATAGGTTTCAATCTCAACACCCTTTTCGTCAAAGAGTGCGAGGGTTCCATTGCGGTTGAGCACCACGATTTCACCGGCTTCGGTACGCACAGTACGCAAACCATTGTAGCGCACGATACCACCGCGCTTGAGCGTGATTTCCGACACTTCTGCCACCGTAGAAGCCGTACCACCCACGTGGAACGTACGCATCGTCAACTGCGTACCCGGTTCACCGATGGACTGTGCTGCGATGATGCCGACTGCCGTACCGATTTCCACCGTCTTTCCTGTCGAGAGGTCGCGGCCGTAGCACTTGGCGCACATACCATGCTTGCAGGCACAGGTCAAACCGGAGCGGATCATCACCTTTTCGATTTCAGCAGCTTCAACCAACTTCGCCTTTGCTTCGTCGATTTCTTCGTTTGCTTCAACCAGCAATTCGCCTGTACGCGGGTGACGGATGTCATGCACCGAGGTGCGACCGATGATACGCTTTGCCAGAGAGAGCTTGACTTCCGTGCCTTCCGTCACGGCTTCAACCTCAATACCGGTGGTCGTGTTACAATCCTGCATCGTGATGATGACATCCTGAGCGACGTCCACGAGTTTACGCGTCATGTAACCGGCGTCTGCCGTCTTCAATGCGGTATCTGCCAAGCCCTTACGAGCACCGTGCGATGAAATGAAGTATTCGAGCACCGAGAGACCTTCACGGAAGGAGGCCGTAATCGGCGTTTCGACAATTTCACCGTTCGGCTTTGCCATCAGGCCACGCATACCTGCGAGCTGACGGATCTGCGTACGCGAACCACGGGCCTTCGAGTCAGCCATCATGTAAATCGGGTTGATGTCAGACGGGTTCTTGTTTTCAGGCGAGATATTCTGTTCAATCGTCTTGTACAACGAATCTGCGATACGATCGGTTGCCGACGACCAGATGTCCGTAATCTTACCTTTACGTTCCGTATCGGTAATCACACCCTGATTGAACTGCTTCTGAACCTTGAGCACTTCCTTTTCGGAGGTTTCAATGATCTTTTCCTTATCCACAGGACTGATCATGTCCTTGATACCCATTGAAGCGCCGGACTGGCATGCCCATTCAAAGCCGAGCGCCTTCAACTCGTCCAACATCGCAATTGTGCGATTGTGGCCCACGGCCTGATGGCAAGCGAGAATCAACTTGCCCAAAGTGGACTTGGTAACCTTATCATTCCAGAAGCCCATTTCTTCCGGCCAGATTTCATTGAAGATCACGCGGCCGACGAGCGTCACAATCACCTTGGCATCCGGATCGCCATTCTTGCGTTCAGGTTTGCCATAGTCAGGGTTGCGGAAACGGATACGGTCATGCACCTGAACAGCGCCATCATTGAATGCGAGCATCACTTCATTGGTCGAGCCAAAGAGCGGCAGGCGTTCATTCAGCGTTTCAGGCTTCACGCCCTTGCCCAACGGCTTATCGGCATTCTTATCTGCCTGAGCCGGTGCGGTCAAGAAGTAGCAACCCAATGCGATATCCTGCGTCGGCGTCTTGTTCGAATCACCACTTGCCGGTGAGAAGATCGAGTTCGTCGACAACATCAACAGGCGGCTTTCCAACTGAGCTTCCACCGACAACGGCACGTGCACAGCCATCTGGTCACCGTCGAAGTCTGCGTTGAAGGGCGTACACACCATCGGGTGGAGGCGGATTGCTTCACCTTCAATCAGCACAGGCTCAAAGGACTGAATCGAGAGACGGTGGAGCGTCGGAGCGCGGTTCAACATCACCGTCTTACCGCGGGTGACTTCTTCCAGAATGTCCCACACTTCAGGCTTCTGCTGTTCAATCATCTTCTTTGCCGTACGCACCGTGTGGCAAAGACCGAGTTCCTTCAGACGACGGATGATGAAGGGTTCAAACAACGTCAAAGCCATCTTCTTCGGCAAGCCGCACTGGTGCAACTTGAGGTGAGGTCCCACCACAATCACCGAACGGCCGGAGTAGTCCACACGCTTACCCAAAAGGTTCTGGCGGAAGCGGCCCGTCTTACCCTTCAGCATGTCACTGAGCGACTTCAATGCGCGGCCACCGGCACCTGCGACAGGGCGACCATGACGGCCGTTATCAAAGACGGCGTCAACGGCTTCCTGCAACATACGCTTTTCGTTGCGGATAATCACATCCGGCGTCTTCAGCGAGAGCAGGTTGATCAAGCGGTTGTTACGGTTGATGACACGACGATAGAGGTCGTTCAAGTCCGATGTCGCAAAGCGACCACCATCCAACGGAACGAGCGGACGGAGTTCCGGCGGAATCACCGGAAGGACTTCCAGAATCATCCATTCCGGCTTTGCACCGGAGAGGCGGAAACCTTCAATGATTTTCATCCGCTTGGTGATTTTGCGGCGGGTCTGCTTCGAACGCGTATTGACCAATTCTTCTTCCAACTTGGCACGCATTTCTTCCAGATCCAGACGACGCAAGCACGTCCCGATGACCTCAGCGCCCATACCGGCTTCGAAGGCATCCGAACCATACTTTTCAATTGCGTCATTGTATTCCGCTTCTGTCAGCAACTGGTATTCCTTGAGGGGCGTATCACCCGGATCGGTCACCAGATAATCTTCGTAGTACAGCACGCGTTCAAGCACGTTTGAGGAGAGATCCAGCAACGCACCGATACGGCTCGGATTGCACTTGAAGAACCAAATGTGGCTGACCGGAACGGCCAATTCAATGTGTCCCATGCGCTCACGGCGAACGCGAGCCTGAGTCACTTCAACACCGCAACGGTCACAAATAATGCCCTTGTGCTTGATGCGCTTAAACTTACCGCAAGCGCACTCCCAGTCCTTGGTCGGGCCAAAGATCTTTTCGCAGAAGAGACCATCGCGCTCCGGACGGAACGTACGGTAGTTGATGGTTTCAGGATTCTTTACTTCGCCGTGCGACCACTTGCGAATCGTTTCCGGAGAGGCCAGAGCGATGCTTACTGCATCGTACTGAGCCCCCGAAGAGAGATTGAAAATATCCTTAGATGTGGCGTAAGCTGCCATAACATTCCTCCGAATTAAAGTGTTAAAGACGGGGTTGCGGCAGAAGCGGTCAACGAATCAGCTTCGTCTTGTTCTTCCGTTGCTTTACCACCCAAGAGTTTCATATCCAGGCACAGGCCGCGCAATTCGCTGACCAAAACGGCGAAGGATTCCGGCGTACCGGCTTCGAGCGTGTTGGTGCCCTTCACAATCGTCTCATAAATTCGTGTACGGCCAACGACATCGTCCGACTTCACGGTGAGCAATTCCTGCAGCGCGTAAGCCACGCCGTAGGCTTCCAATGCCCACACTTCCATCTCACCCATACGCTGACCACCAGCCTGCGCCTTACCGCCGAGAGGCTGCTGTGTCACGAGCGAGTACGGACCCGTTGCACGGGCGTGAATCTTGTCGGTCACCAAGTGGTGCAGCTTCAACATGTAGATCGTACCCACGACCACACGCTGGCTGAAGGGTTCACCGGTCAGACCGTCAAAGAGCTGCGTCTTACCATCAGAACTGATCCACGGCACCGAGCCCGGGGTTGCATTTTCTTCCTGATGACGACGAGCCTTGGCCAACAAGTCATCGATTTCGCTTTCCTGGCAACCATCGAACACCGGCGTCTTCACGTGCATGTCCAACTCTGTGCAGGCACCACCGAGAACGGTTTCGAACAACTGTCCGAGGTTCATACGGGAAGGCACGCCGAGCGGGTTCAACACGATGTCAACCGAGCGACCATCCGGGAGGAAGGGCATATCGCAATCCGGGAGGATACGGGAAACAACACCCTTGTTACCGTGACGACCTGCGAGCTTATCACCCACCGAGAGATTCTTCTTTTCGGCGATGAACACGCGCACCTGCTTGACGACGCGTTCTTCATCCAGCAAGCCACCTTCACCGAGACCGTCAATGCCGATCATATCCAATTCAGCAAAGCGCGGCACGAAGAGATTCTGCACTTCTTCAATGTAATCCTGAATGCTCGGATCAGCCACCGTCTGGAGGTTGTTGCTTGCTTCAGCCAACTTCAAGAGGTGATTCTTGGTGATCTTGCGGCTCTTCGGAATCACGATTTCGCCATTGGCGTCACGGATATCCACCGACAACTTTTCACCCAGGAGCTTCTTGCTGTAGGTCTTGGCCATATCATCGAAGATCGCCGTCTTGCGACGATTGCGAATGTCTTCGACGCGACGCACTTCTGCTTCCGCAGAGTTGGCCGGCATAGCTTCGTCATCCAAATAGGAGTGAGCCTCGTCACCATCGTCCATGAGAGCACCCTTCGGGGCCTTGGACTTCTTCGTCTTCTGCACCAGACCGGCGTCAGCATTAATCGTGCGGACATCCATCACGACACCCTTGGTTCCCGGCGGGACCTTCAAAGAGGTATCACGGACATCTGCTGCCTTTTCGCCGAAGATTGCACGCAACAGGCGTTCTTCAGGAGCCAATTCGGTTTCACTCTTCGGCGTAATCTTACCAACCAGAATGTCACCGGGCTTTACTTCAGCACCCACGCGAACCACGCCATCAAAGCCGAGATTACGCAAGCCATCTTCACCGACGTTCGGAATGTCGCGCGTAATTTCTTCCGGGCCCAACTTCGTATCACGGGCGAAGCACTCAAAGTCCTTGATGTGTACCGACGTGAAGGTGTCATCCTTGACGCAGCGTTCATTAATAAGGATAGCGTCTTCGAAGTTGAAACCACGCCACGGCATGAAGGCCACGAGCAGGTTCTTACCCAGTGCCAATTCACCGGAGTCCGTTGCCGGACCATCTGCCAGCGTCTGCCCCTTCTTCACGGGCTGACCCAACTTCACGATCGGCTTCTGGTTCACACATGTTCCGGCGTTCGAACGGCGGAACTTTTCCAAAACATAACGGCGGCAACCGGCTTCCTTTTCACCCTTGCGGACACGAGCAGGCACCTTGCCATCCTTGGAAACGATGATTTCCGTAGCCGAAACGTAGGCCACGATACCATCTTCCTCTGCCAAAACGGTGACGCAACTGTCTGCAGCGGCGATACCTTCCAAACCAGTACCCACGCGCGGACGCTCCGTACGCATCAACGGCACACCCTGACGCATCATGTTTGCACCCATGAGTGCACGGTTTGCGTCGTCGTGTTCAAGGAACGGAATCAAGCCGGCTGCGATTGAAATCACCTGCATCGGGCTGACGTCCATCAGGTCAATTTCATCCGGAGTCGTCGTCGTGAATTCACCGCGACGGCGCACCTTCACAATCGGATTGACGAAGCGCGATTCTGCATCCAAAGGCGCATTGGCCTGAGCGATAACATACTTCTCTTCCTCGTCTGCGTCAATGTAACAGATTTCAGAGGTTACCTGACCATCCTTCACCACGCGATAAGGCGTTTCAATGAAACCATAGTTATTGACGCGCGCATAGATGCCAAGCGAGGAGATCAAACCAATGTTCGGACCTTCCGGCGTTTCAATCGGGCAGATACGGCCGTAGTGTGTCGGATGCACGTCGCGGACTTCGAAGCCGGCGCGTTCACGTGACAAACCGCCAGGGCCCAATGCCGAGAGACGGCGCTTGTGGGCGAGAGCCGAGAGCGGGTTGGTCATATCCATGAACTGACTCAACTGGCTGCGACCAAAGAAGTCCTGAATCATTGCCGAGAGGCTCTTGGAGGTCACCAAACGCACAGGCGAGAGCGGCACGCCATTGCCCTGCTGGGAGTCATAGGCGCTCATGCGCTCACGAATCAAGCGTTCTGTACGGGTCAGACCGGTGCGGCAGGCGTTTTCGAGCAATTCACCCGTGGTGCGGATACGGCGGTTACCGAGGTGGTCGATATCGTCCACATTTTCACGGCCCACGGTGATGTTCAAGAGAAGGCGGAGCGCTTCCACCACTTCCACACCGTCTTCCGAGAGCACGCGGAGGTTCAAGTCCACCTTGTCCATCAGGTCCAGACGCTGATTGACCTTATAACGGCCCACATAGCCCAGGTCATAGCGGCGCGGATCAAAGAACTGCGAGCGCACATAGGTACGGGCATTGGCAGCCGTCACAGGATCACCCGGACGCAAACGGTGATAGATGTCCTTCACAGCTTCTTCTTCGCTGTGGGTCGGGTCCATCTTCAACGTCTTGAGCAAGAGCCCCTTGTCAAACGAAATATCCACGACGTCAAACATCGGAATACCGGCACGTGCGGCCGATTCCACGGTCGTCGGGGTCACCGGTTCATAACGAC
>JAFTHG010000110.1 GCA_017457555.1 Kiritimatiellia bacterium
AATGATTTACTTTACACTATGAACGAAGATGGAGTCTTCACACCACATTATTGGAATGCTACCAATAAAGGATGGAGCTTACATAAGGTTCTTTGGAAAGAAGATGTAACAGTGTTAGACATCGGTCAGGCTGTTTATCTATTCAAGAAGTCATCTGGTACAGGAAGTATCGCACAAGAATAATCACAATACTCGTACAAGTTAAAGAGGTTAAAATGAAGTCAATTGCTGCTCTTTTTTCGATTTGTTTTACTGCTTCAATCTTTGCTGGGATTGCATCGTGGTCGGCAGGAGGAACGTCTTTAGGTGCTTCGTATGCTAATGGAACGGCTTATTTTATCGAAGTCGCAACCGGAGGACCAACGCTTTCACAGATGATGGCAACGATTGCTAATTCCGGACTTGGTACAACAAATGCAAATGTCACGTTATTGGATTCAGACACAATTATTTCGGACAGTGGCTTCTATACGACTATGGGGAAAACGTTTTCTCCTATGGTTACAGAAAATGCAACATCAACATATTATGTTCTCTTTGTTGACTCTGCTTCAGATATGTTTGCATTTTCCAATGGCGTAACAACTGCAAATTGGACGGGTGTCGGCGCAAATAACCAATATGACCCGACGTTCTTTGAAGGAATAGATGAAGGTCAAGATTCGTGGGCAAACAATGCTGGCACAGTTGGCGGCACGACGCCTCCGGCTCCTGGTGTGCCTGAACCTACCGCATTGGCTCTCTTGGCGCTTGGCGTGGCTGGTTTAGCCCTTCGTCGTCGCGCTTAAATCAAGCGGCAAATTGAAACAAAAAAGCGACAGGTTCACCCTGTCGCTTTTTGCATTACAAATATACTGATTACGCATTCTTACGACGTAACGCAAGTCCGGCGATACCCAACGCAAGCAAAGCCAAAGCGGTTGGCTCAGGAACACCGGGAGTAACTGTTTGCCATCCGTTAGAGTTAGCACCAATTGTTGTCGCATCCCAAAACACTGACGTAGGTGGCACAAGCGGATTTGCGGGATCATACGTGGTTCCATTAATGACAGAACTTACCATATAATAATCTTGGGCATTTAATGTATCAGCATACACCGTAACGAGATAGAAATCATAAGTCCCACCAACACTCCAAGTGTCATTAGCGACAGTATTAGATACAATCATTCCACCAGGATTTGTTGTTCCAGAATAAGAAGAGGTCGGCGCATTCCATTCTCCCGCACTCAAACTTGCCAATGATGCCTGAACGTCTGTAGTTCCTCCTTGAATCAAGTAGACTGTTGCTCCAGACAATGGCGTAGCACTGTTTGAGGGATTTGTTACTGTAAATGCGCCAGTAGACCAATCAATTGATGCGGCATATGAAAGCGTTGCGATGAAAGTTAAAGCGAATAAAGCAAACAGTTTTTTCATTGTTGAATCCTTTGAGGGTTAAAGAGGTTTTACTTAATCGGCGAGGCAACATCTATTGAGAGATTGCCTTTAGCAACCACCCAAAACGCAGAACCTGCAGGAATCAATTCCTTTGCAACAATACCTGCCTTGTCACCCCATCCTGCACCATTGTAGAGACTTGTGTATGTGTTATCTGTAAACAGTGTGGATTGATAAGTGTATGTAGTATAACCATTGATTGGGCTATACGTCATAATTTGGTCGCCGACAACCGCACCTGTGATTTGCAAATCTTTATTCAGATCTACCGAAATAGGGAAAGCCACTGCTACCAAATTAGTACCTGTGCGGCACTCTATTTTCTGATCCGAGAGTTTTACTTTGCCAGCAATTGTTACGGATTTATCAGACTTAACATCAATCCAAAATGCACTTCCAGAGTTTACGACCTCTGTTGCCAAAATCCCTGCACCTGTTGCCCATGCGGCTCCATCGTGAATGTTTGTATACGTTTCGTCTGTAAAGACAGTTGTTTGATACGTATAAGTTGTGTAACCAGATGTCGGAGAATAAAATAAAAGGCGTTCACCTGTCACGAAATCACCCTGTACGACATCTTGAATCGTTGCATTTTCTGCAATGTTGTCAAAATTGACAGCGAGGAGATTTAGCCCACTTGTTAACTCCAGTGTTTGATAGCCGACGATGTCGCTTTCGACCTGTGCATTTAGACGACCGTTAAAATGCACAGGTTTGTTTAGATGTTTAATTTTGCGGAGCTGTGAAGGTCTATCGCGACCGTTTTATGTGAGACGTTTTATGTGCTTCGCTCAGATGTCGGTTTTATGGGTCGCGGTGGGAAGATCGGCCACAACGCGTGGACAGGCTAAGCCGCCGAGGTGGTTGAGCAGGTAGTGCCGGAGTTCTTGTGCGGTTTGGGTTGACGTACGGAAGTGGCTGATGCCCGCGATGGGATCGCACACAAAGATATAGTATGGCCGGATGCGGTGGCGTTGCAAACCGGCACAAAGCGCCGTCATTACCGCCGGATCATCATTGATTCCACGCAACAGAACGCTCTGGTTGGAAACGGGAATGCCGTGGTTTACCAACCGTCTTGCGGTGTTCACGGCATCAAGAGTTAACTCTGTCGGGTGGTTAAATTGCGTTTGTACCCACACTTTTTCGTACGTTGCCAGCGCTTCTACGAGCGCTTCCGTCCAGCGCATCGGCAAGACAACCGGCGTTCGTGTACACAACCGCACGGCATCGATTTGCGGTAATACGGCTAAAGCCTCCACCCAACGCAAGACTTCGGCATCTGGCAAGAGGAGCGGATCGCCACCGGAGAGCAAGACTTCGCGCACAGCGGGACGGGCTTTTATCGCTTCAATCAGGTCATCCAGCGATGCCTTCCGCGCGGTATCCAACAAGCCGCGCCGCGTACAGTGCCGGCAATAGGTCGAACAGGTGATATTCATCATCGCCAATATGCGGTCCGGATAACGCTGTTTAATCCCGGGGGTTACCGCTGCTGCAGTGGTTTCACCAAAGGGATCTGCGGAAAAACCATCTGCAATGCCCTCTGCCGGAGTCGCTAAAAACTGCCGCAAAATCGGATCTTCGGGGTTCGTCCAGTCTGCCAAAGCGGCATAATACGGCGTTACACGCATAGGAAACGCGGCACAATCAGTCACACCGCAGTCAGCAGCCGTCAGCGTATGCGCCAACTGCCATTGCCACTCCCCCCACTCCGGCGTATCCTTCCGGGCGAGAATGGCCTTTGCACTCTCTGACAATTCAGGCGAGGGGAACATCTAAAAATGCCTCGAAATCATGCAAACGGCACACCTGTGCGCCACGTTTGCGAGCCTCTCCAGCGAATCCGTTATCATCCGTGACGAGCACCATCGGGATATCGGTCTGCGCTTTACAGTAATCCATCTGACTGATGATATAACGGTCGGCGCGATGTTCACCCGTTCCGCCGGAGAAATGGACCAACACGTTTTCGCAGACGTTGTGATTGGTCTTCTCCATGCCATCCCATACCAGATTCACCGATACGAGCGGCAGCCCACCAAACATCCGTGCCATATCCTTTTCCAACCGCGTCCGAGCCTCTTCATGCGTCTGCGGACGGCCACGGCGCTGCCGATAGCGCGAGATTCCATTCAGAATATTGTGCCCATCCAAGAAGAGCAACATCTCGGCACGTCCGGCGATTGCCTCCGCCAAAAGCGGATTCCGGCGCAAGATGGCGTCCGACTCTGTTTCGGGTTCCAACGCCACATCCTCGGCCTTAAACTCCGGATTGGCCGCAGCCCATCGCGTGATCTGCTGATGGAAGCGCGCCCACAGAGCCTTTGCTTCAGCCGGAGCAATCGCACCTAACTGCTCGCTCAACTTCAACCAATCGCGAATCGGCCCATAATCCTGATCGGTACACACATCAATCCGCGTGGCCAGTTCCTTTGCAATTGCGGAAGTGTAAGGCGTTTCCGGATAGACGGCGGCATGCAACAGATTCCGCTGCGTCTGGAGTTCATCGCGCACCTTAAGGGTTTCCGGCAGAATGGTCTGCGCTACAGCCAACGTCTGCTCCACGGCTTCCAGAAGCGTTTCCACGGCTTTCAATTGCGCTTCGGCTTCATGGTGACGCGCCGTTGCGCGATCGGCTTTACGCTGTGCCTCCAAAATGGCTCCTGCGCGCTCTAAAAGCGGCTTTGTTCTGGCGGCTTCCAACTCCGCTTCAACGGCACATACCGGCTTCAACCACCCACGGAATAATTCCACCTGACGCATTGCCAGCAACGCTTTCACGCGCTGTTCGCGCAAGGTTTCTTCGCGTTGTAATGCGGCTTCCAGTTGCTCTGACTTACGCTTCGCCTCAGTGATCGCAAAATCCTTGGTGGCCAGCAGGTCACGCTGCTCGCGTTCGTAACGCCGCTGTTCCTCCTCTGCCATACGGCGATCACGCTTTGCCTCTTTCTTTGCTGCTTCGAGTTGAGCCTCAGCCAACGCCAAAGCTTCACGTAAGCGTTTATTGCCCTCCGGTGAACCGCCCTGCCCGATTGTTGCCACGGGCGCAAAGAGGTCGCGGATATGCTTCTGCACGGTTTCTGCTTCGGGCAAGTCGCCACCGGATTCCTGCATCCACCGAAGCGCATCCTGACGCACCGCCTCACGCACATCCATCAAAAGAGCCAGAATCAACTGCGCCTTCCCGAAATAGACGACGAAGTGGCGGCGATGCTTCTGCAATTCATTGTGGTCTAAGAGCGCCAATAAACGCGCCTCTGGCATGTGCATCCGCAGCAATCCTGCGAGCGTGGGCTGTTCTTTCTGCAACTGCCCCCCGTAGCGGTTTACCAACAGTTTCCGCATAAAGGCCGTATTACCCGGGCGCATACCGCCGCCGGACAACTTCGCTTCCTCAACAAAGGTTTTGAGCGCCCGTTCTGGAATGTGTTCCAGTACTGCTTCAAAGGCGTGCGCCAAATCGGCCGCTGTTACCACTGCTTCCACTGCCATCAGATCGGCCTCCTTATCCACGCTGTCAGCAAACTCGCCGCTACCAGACAACACATCACGCCGCTAAGCAACCACGGCCGCGCCTGTGAGGCGTATCGTGCATAAATTTGCCGTTCGACCTGCGTGGTTTCCAATTCGGCAATATGCTGTAAAAAGGCTTCCATCTGCTCCGGTTCGCGCACATTGGCATACTCTGCGCCGGAGATTTCCGCAATCTTTTTCAGTGTTTCCTCATCCAGAACTGTTCGCATATCGCCCAACACTTCACGCCCGAAGACATCTGTTGCGCGCACTTTGGCAATGCCTGTGGAGCCGACCCCGATGGTATAGACGCGCACACCGAGCGCAGCAGCCGCCTTTGCTGCTTCCAATGGTGTCACGGCACCGGTATTATTCTCACCATCCGAGAGCAAAATCACGATCTTGGTTTTGGGTTCGGCATCCTTTACACGCTTCAAACTCACGGCCAGCCCATCCCCGATTGCGGTCAGCAGTTCCTCCTGAGAGATGGGCCGCCCCCGTTCATCCACGTCACCCTTTTCGCCGGGAATGGTGATTCCGCCCAACAAATGTTGCAACGCCCGATGGTCTGCTGTCAGAGGCGAGCGCACACTTGCGTAACCGCCAAAGGTCACCACCCCGATCAAATCCTCCGGACGTGCGGCGACAAACTTCTGAAAGACCTGCTTCACCACATCCAGACGCGTCACATCATTGCGCCCTTCACTCAAATCCAGTGCCCGCATCGACCCTGAAATATCCATCGCCATCATCACTGCCAGCGCATCAGCTGAGCGCACTTCGCGCGATAAGAGCGTACGCGGTCCTGCGGCACCCACAATCAAAAACAGGGTTCCCAGCAGAAAGAACGCGGGCAGCAAACGGCAGAGTCGCTGACGAAAAGAGGGCTTAATGCCGGCAAAACGGCGTTGCGCCGAGGCAAAAACGACGCCTTTTGTGCGTGCGGTGCGCCAAATGCGCCAGCAGGCCACCGCCCACGGTAACAGTAACAGAAATGCCCAAGGTGTTGAAAACATGGTTTGTCCGTCCACTCTCCGGGAGAAGCACGCTTCACCCGTCATACAGATTCGTCAAAAGCGATGGGATGATTCCTTAATTGCAAGCAGGCGATCCCATTCGGTGATGTAAGCTTCAAGGAAGGCTGTTTCAGGCTGTTCACAAAGTCCCATCAGATAATCCCGCACCAACTCCTGTTCCTGTTCGTACTCCTCCTCCGAGAATCGGCCGGAGATCCAGGCGAGGCGCAACCAAAGCAGATAGGTGGTGATGGCATCGTAGCAGTTGTACTCCACGATTTCCCGGTAACGCCCCTGCTGCCACATCTCAAAGACCTGATCGCCATGCGTCCCAAATTTGCCGGGAATGCCGCACAGGGTGGCCGCTTCATGCAGACTGACGGCCGCATTACGTCCGGAATAGCCTCCTGCAATTAAATCCATCAGGTCCACAGATGCATCGCAATCGCGCCCAAAGTAGTCTACGCCCTCCCATGGTTTGGCGGGACGATTCAGAAATCCCTTTGCAGGGATTCCCAGTGCCAGGGCACGTTGGACCAAAATACGCAGATCGGAATTGCGCGAATTGAATCCCACCAACTGCGGTTGTTTGCTGCCTGTTGCAGCCAGAAAGCCGCCGACAATCTTCCGTTCGTCCCGGCTCTCTTCCACTTCCGGCGTCTTCGGCAGACAGACTAACTTAACCGACACCTGCTGCTCTTTCGGCAAGTGGGGCTTTCGTTCACGAATCATCATGGCGATCGACACCACTCGGCTTTGCATCAACCGCACAAAGGGTTGGGGATTTTCCGGGGTTGCGCCATTGGCCTCCCAGAGTTTCTGCAGTAAGGCTTCCTCTGAGAGTGCTGCCGTATCGGGAAAGAGCAACCGTGCCGACTGGGCATCTGGGATCCATTCGCAGTCAAAGGCAATGACCAGATCTCCGATTGTACGAATCATTGTGCAACCTCCTGAAGAAAGGTGCCCACTTCCACAAGACGCGGATGGGCGGCATAGAGCTGTTGAAGAAAAGCAACCACCTGGGCACGCTGCCGGTCAGCAAGGTCGTCCCATGCATGACGCGCAGTCCGCACCAGATAGGGCACCATCGCCTCTGGGGCACCTGTTGTGAAGAGTGCAAGGAGCGTACGGAGTGTGTCGTGCGGATGGGCGGCCCGGTCATACCAATAGAGCGCACGGATTCTGGGATTCGCCCAATCGGGGGTGCATCCCAACCGCTGTGCAAAGGCATCCGCATCCTCCGGCAACGGCAATTCCATGATATGCGCCCGGTAATACGTTGCTGCGCGATCGGCGTCACCGCCGATTTTATCCTCAAACGTCCATCCCAGCTGACGTAATACAGGCTGTGCCTGAGGTGCAGCGCGCAAACCACGCTCCAGAAGCGCAATGCCACGTTTGACCCACCGCCACTTTTCGGCGTCATCATGGTGCGCTGCGCTGATATTGTAGGTCAGATTCCACGCATTGTAGACCCACGTATCGGCGGAGGCTGGATCCAGTGCCACCAGCAGATCCGTCAAAGGAACCAACTCCGCATAGCGGTTTTGGCGTTGCAACTCTGCGATGCGCCACCAAAGCACCTCGGAAATCACCCCGCGGCTGCCCCCCATCGCCACCAAAACGGCAGACAACATCGGCGAATCCACCCCCACAGTCGGCAGGACGGCACGGCGTGTAAAGCAACAATTGGCCCCCACCACCATCGCACGGAGGAGAGCACAGAGCGCACATTGACGCACACGTGTCATCTCAGGCG
>JAFTHG010000111.1 GCA_017457555.1 Kiritimatiellia bacterium
CAACACTTGGCAACCCCGTCGCACAAGACAAAGCCTACATCCTGCATGCAGGCTACATCCTTTCAGAACGACCTCTTTCCACAGACAAAATGCGCATCCGCCTGGATGCGCTTTTTGTCTTGCCAATATCCAAATTGCTGCATTCCTTAATGCGAGGGCTTAATACGCATCAGTAGTTTCTCCGTCAACTCTTCATTAAAGTGGTTTACCACAAAATCTGCACCGGCACAACTCTCAAAGGAAACCATCGGATCTGGAACAGCGATTGCACGAAGGCCAATACGAAGCGCAGCGCGGACACTCACAGCACAAGCAAATAACCCATAACACTGGCGCACAGAATAACCAAGTGTTGTAATCGCGGCCTGAATCGTTCCCGACGTTAAACCATTCGCTAACGGGACACTATCCAGCACAGCATACGTATCAAGGGATGTCACTGACTCAAAGAGTTCCGATACAATATCCTGATTCAGACGTGTTACAACTGCGAAGCGCACATTCTTGCATGCGATTGGACGCAGAACGGTCTGTAAAACTCCCATTGCTTGTTGGGCATTCTGTTGCAAAAGAGCAATATAGGTAGCCGCCAGTCGACGCTCCACATGTGCAACGTCAATTGTTCCCGGCAACAACGTTTCCAGCGCGCCCGCAAACGGTTTTCCATAGATATTACGAAGAAAACGATAAGGATCATTTCCTGCGATACCATACTTTTCAAGACGATCATCCAACACCTCAGCAGCAAGCGAGAAGCCTCCGAGAAGCAATGGGTCCAACTCTATAATCAATGCTTGCATAACACTCCTTTAAGAAGCTGCTGTTGTTCTGCTAAACCGCATTGAAAGCGTCTTTGAAACGCCCTTTTCCGGCATCGTAACACCATAAACGATGTCTGAACCAGCGATTGTGTGCTGATTATGTGTGATGATTAAGAATTGTGAATGCACCAAAAAGTCTTTAAGCGCATCAACAAATCGTCCGATATTACTATCATCCAGTGCCGCGTCCAATTCGTCCAACAAACAGAACGGGGCAGGTTTAATCAAAAAGATTGCAAAGAGCAAAGACACTGCCGTCATTGTGCGCTCGCCACCAGAAAGCAAACTGATCGTTTGCGGTTTCTTTCCCGGAGGGCGAGCGATAATGTCAATACCACACTCCAACGGATCCTCTGCATTTTCCATCAACACCAACCGCGCCTCACCACCATGGAAAAGACGAGTAAACATCTTCTCAAAATTAGCATTCGCACGTTCAAACGTTTCACGGAACATCTTTCCTGAAGTGTCATTAATCGTCTTGATTAAGCTGAGCAACTCGTTTCGAGAGCGCTCCAAGTCATCCGCTTGTGTTTGATAAAAGGTATGACGTTCTTCCAACGCTTGGAATTCTTCAATCGCTAACAAATTCACAGGGCCAATCTTATCCAGTTCAACACGAATGTCACTCATTCGCGTTTCAATCCAGGATTCGTCCGGCGTTTCATCCGTTTCCCATGATGCACAAGGTTCCTGCGCCAATGTGTCAGCAACGATCCCATACTCACTCACTAACCGTTCCATCAAGGCCTGATGTCGTGTGCGGTTTTCTGCCATCGCCACTTCTGCCCGCGTCTTAGCCTCCTGTGCCTCCAATAAAATCTTCCGTGCTGAAGCAGATTCTGCCTCCAACTGTTCACGCCGGGCATTCCATTCCAAACGATCTGCGCGAGCTGTTTCAATCTGTTGTTGCAATGAAAGCGTTTCTTGTTGCATTCCATCCAGAGACGCCATAATCGCAAGATTATCTGCTTCCAACTTTTCAATATTTCCAAAACAAGCTCGAATTGACTCATTCCGACTGGCAATGGTTGCCTCCAACTCTTTTAAGCGTTGGGCATAATTACGAGCTTGAGCGACTGCATGTTCACGCTTTTGCATAAACCCAGCCATGCGGAAGCGTGCTTCTGTCAGACGTGTTGAAGCTACATCCAATTCGCCTTCTAACAACGTTAAATGTTCCGATGCTCGTGATGTCAATTGCGTATACTGTTCACGTTCTTCTGAGAGAGTCAAAAGTCCTTCGCGTGCTTGGCACAATTCTGCATCTTCGTGCTCTGCGAGTGCCGTAATCTCCGAAAGACGCACCTCTAATTCTGTCAACCGGCTTTGTATCGTCTTGGCATCCCGATCTGCGGCAGCATAAACGCCGGCAGCTTGATCTGCAAGCCGTTGTGAACGCTCTAACTGACGTTGTGTATCACGCCATTTGGTTCCTATCGCATCAATTCGGGTTTGTAATTCGGCAAGCTGCCCCTCTTCAACTTCAATTTCCTGCTTCAGTACAGCAATTTTATCATCCACCTCTGCACACAATAATTTGCGCGCTAATGGAGCATTCGCTACCGCCAGAATCGGGCACTTTGCGTCACCAGACCGATAAATCATCTTACCATCAGGCAAGACCGCCATTTGTACATCCTCAGCCAGCGTTTCTGGCAGTTCCGGCAACCAGACGATTCCTTTCAGAAGACGACGTATGACTGCATGAACCTCTGGCGTCGCAGTCACAACATCTGCCAAAGGCACCCCTGTACTGGGCGTTTCGGAAATTTCCGTCTCATCTGTTTCAAGGACTAAAAGTTGTAATGACTCTTTCGGGAATGCTTGCGAAATCTGCTGAAAAATTACTCGGCTTACCGTAGCAGAACGCACAAGAATGGCTTTACTCCATGGCTCAAGCACCGCTTCAACAGCAGTACAATATGTTTGATCCACCGAAATTTGATCCGATAACGCACCAATCACATCCCCAGGTTGCAATCGGAAAGGATTCGCCGGATCCAATAGCCGAAGTCCAGCATCGGGATGTTCACCCGAAACAGGTTGAGATAACAACTCCCTTTGCGCTTCCAATGCAGCGATTTGGCGATAACGCACTTCTTGACGTTGACGTGCCAGTGCTGCATCATCCGCCAAAAAGGAGCGATCCTCATCCAATATAATCAAGGACTCTCGAGCTTCTTCTGCAGCAGAACGATGCGTTTCAGCTTCATCTTCTGCGGCAACACGTGCCTCTACCGCTGCGTCACGTTGGCGCATTGCTTCTGCCGTTTCTGCAGCCAACCGCTCACGCTTAATGAGGCGCTCCTCCCGCTGAGAGTCATTTCGAGACAACACCTGCTGCCAATGTAACTGCTGACGGTCACATTGAGCTAAGCCATTCCGAGCCTGTTGCAATTCTGCACGCGTCGCATCTACTGCTTCTTTACGTTCATCATACGCAGCCTGAGCCTCTTCCAGAAGATTTTGTAATATCTCTAACTCATCATCATATATTGAAAGATCTGGGGTTGCTGCAGTATCCTGGTGGGCAACTGCAATACGTTCTTGAGCCTCATGGATTTCTTTCTCAAGCCCAACAGCCCAATTGCGATATTCAGTAATCCGAGTTAAATTGGTTTCAATAATTTCTTGAGCTCGTGAATGACGCGCGATACTGGCAGCCGACTGTTCTGACAGACGCGCAATCGCATCTTCCCCTGCTTGAATCTTTGCATTTACCTCAGCAATCGCCCGTGCGCCAGTCTCCGCTTCATCTTGTATGGCCAAGATTCGATTAGCTGCTTCTGCCACCGCAATCCCGGCTTCAGCAATAAGATTCTCTAAAACTGCGAGTCGCTTTTTAGAAAGATATAAATCTAACCCACGCAACTCTGTTCGCAAGATCTTGGCGCGTTCAGCCTTTTCCGCTTGCCGTTGCAACAGCGTCCCCTGACGCTTCAATTCACGTAAGATATCCGTTACGCGTGTCAGGTTTTCTTCTGTTTGAGCAATCTTCCGCAAAGCCTCTTTACGGTCTGCCTTAAATTTTGTAATTCCCGCAGCTTCTTCAAAGACAGCTCGCCGATCCTCCGGACGCGATGACAAAATTGCATCAATCTGTCCTTGAGCCATTACCGAATACGACGTTGTACCAACACCTGTTCCCATAAAAAGGCGTTGAATATCTTTCAATCGGCAAGGTGTTTTATTCAGAAAATAGGTATTCTCACCCGAGCGATAAGCACGGCGAGCAATGGAGACCTCGGCGTATTCCGTTCCCAACGCCTGTTCACAGTCCGCAAAATGCAACGAAACTTCCACCATCCCCAATGGTTTTCGAGCATCTGTACCATTGAAAATTAGATCCTGCATTTTAGAACAGCGCAATGCACTCGGGCGCTGTTCACCCAAAACCCATCGTATCGCATCCGAAACATTACTTTTCCCACACCCATTCGGTCCCACAATAGCAATCATCCCCGGCTCAAATGTAAGCCGTGTCCGATCAGCAAAACTCTTAAAGCCCTGTATTTCCAACGCTTTCAAATACATAACTATTTGTTATTTTAACATAAAACGAAACGAAAACCAACATCTTACCCATTCAAACACCTTCCAACGTGATGTGTCATAGTAATGTGCACCGAAGAAAAATCCAGTTATGTCACACTATTGCTCCTATGTGTCATTTGAATGTGCACCGAAGGAGCTACGCCATGACAGCAAAAACAACGAG
>JAFTHG010000112.1 GCA_017457555.1 Kiritimatiellia bacterium
CAGAAGAATGGTTGGCAAGATGTAGGTCATGTATGTGCGTAAAGCATTGCTTAACTTCAAGCCGCATCCTTCATTTGCTTCCTTTAAGAAGTTGTCCCAGCCCCAGTAGCGCTTACTGACGCAGAAGATGAGAAACGCTAATGCGCCGAGCGGTAAGGCAATATTAGAAACAAAGAAGTCTTCCAAATCAAGAATGTTTGAACCCGGACCAAGAGGTTCGATTGTCTTTAGAATATTGAAGCCTAAAGCACAAGGAATGGCTAGCACGAGTAACAGCGGTGCGGTCGATGCGATGGCGCGCATACGTGTGCACTGCGCTGTTTCCATCTTCATCGCTACGATGTTTTCAATCACGGCAATAACTGTTGTCAGAGCTGCAAGTGCTAAGAAAATAAAGAATGCCGAGCCAATCCAAACACCACCAGGCATTTGAGCAAACACCTTGGGCAACGTCATAAAGATGAGAGCTGGACCTTGGTTAGGACTGACATCATAGGCGAAGCATGCTGGGAAGATGACTAAACCTGCCAAAAAGGCAACGCTTATGTCAATACCGATAATCTTTGCCGATTCACCAGCTAAAGAATATTTACGTGATGTATAACTGCCAAAAATAGACATTGAGCCAATGCCCAGTGACAACGTGAAGAAACTTTGTCCTAACGCATCAAAGATAATCTGCATGATGCTACGATCTTTCAGAATTTCAAAAGAGGGCTTCAAGTAAAATGCTAAACCGCGTTCAGCGTTTGGCAGGGTTATGGCATAGATACATAAGCCGATGAGAAGAATGAAAAGTGCGGTCATCATCTTTTTCGTGACGCTCTCAACGCCCTTCTTAAGGCCTAATGCAAAAACTCCAAATCCAATTAAGGCCACAAGAAAGGTCCAAATCAATTGCGAAGACGCGCTCCCCACGAATGCCTCGAAAAAATCTTCAGCATCACTGAAATCCCACATCCCAGTAAGGAGTGCGAAGGGGTAAGCAAGCATCCATCCTGCCACGGTCATGTAGTACATCATCAACATCCAGTTGGCAGCGATTTGCAATTTAGAGATCGGTTTAAAAATCCCAGGTTTGGCAACGAGTACATCGTATGAAGCCGCAACAGAACGTTGCGAAGCACGTCCCACCGCAAACTCGGCTGTTAACATCGGCAAGCCGAATATCAACAAGAATACAATGTATAATAAGACAAAGAGGGCACCACCATTTTGGCCCACAATGTAAGGGAAACGCCACACGTTGCCTAGCCCAACGGCACATCCGGCAGAAACGAGTAAGAAGCCAAGACTTGTGGCGAGGGTTTCACGTTTTTCACTCATAATAGGTTCCTTCCGCAATCATTAAACCAAAGAAATTTCCAACGATTGTCAATTTTTTCAAACGCCATAACGGTACACGTGTCAAAGAGAGTGGGAGCTTGAAGATTCAAGTGGCGAGCCAGTTCTCCGATAGAGCACATGTGTCCCACAACAAGGATGTCGCGTGCATCCAAGGCTTCCAATATTGCACGCATTGTTTCCGGATCGCCGTCAGGGGCGAAATCGTGCGTTTCGATTGGATCGTATGGGAGATCAAGTGTCTTCATAATCCAATCTGCGGTTTCACGAGCACGCAAATAGCCACTGGTGATGACCACATCGGGCTGAGCCTTCTGGCTTTTGAGATAGGTGCCGACCGCTTGAGCTTGTGCTTCACCGTGTGGGGAGAGCCCGGGACCAAGCTTCGATGTGTATTCGGCTCTGTAAGCTCCATGTCGAACAAGAAAAAGACGCATATTGATTCTCGCTTTGAGGTGAGCGCTTACGTTTGGGATTGAGATGCGGTGGCTGGTTGTGTGCCTGTGTGTTTTACAGGTGCACCGATGCGTTGCTTCCGACGACCCCGTGGCCGTCTGCGGCGCGCTTTACGTGAATGAGGATTTACGGGTAAAACAACGTCAGCATTATCCTCACGGCGTGCGGCTGGACCAGCCTTCCGATAAAGTTGTTTCCATGCATCAATCTTCCACGGATGTTCAGGGAAGAGAAGTTTGAAGACTTCTGCACCTTGCAGAATCTCAGGGAAAAGACCGTGATTGATAAACCGAATGTCCCGACTGGAAGTAGCTTCCGGTGTATTGGTAAAGCGGGATGCGAGTTCCAAAATGTCAACGGCTGTCATCCAGAGTGCACGGGGAAAACGGTAGTATTTAACCATTGGGGTCAATACTTTTTCTGCTGCAATCCGGCGGATATGATTAACGTTTGTACGCTTGGCACTCCCTTGCTTCAGACAAATCTTTTCCACAGTTTCGGCCACTAAAGGTTGAAACAGCATCGCAAAGGCTACCGCATTAGAAGGTTCTTGCTTTTGTGCAAAGGTGTCTAAAGCATAGAGTGCAGCCCACACTCGCGTTTCATGATCGTGATGTTCGTGCATCCACTTGGCTAATGGGGGTAATAAATTGTCTAAAAGACCATACTCATAGGCGAGTCGGATGGAGCGCTCGGTGGCTCCATGCACAAAGAGACGTTGGATTTCTTCACAAATACGTGAAATGGACGCATTGGCGAGCTCATGGGCATAACGTTTCATCGCCTTAATGTCATTCGTGCAAATTTCAAAATTGAGCTTTGCTGCGAAGCGAACCGCACGCATCATACGTACAGGATCTTCACGAAAACGAATGCATGGATCACCGATAGAGCGAATGCACTTGTCATGCAAATCCTTCAGACCACCAACGTAGTCAATGATGGAGAATGTTTTAATGTCGTAAAAAAGGCCATTGACGGTAAAGTCACGACGGAGTGCATCTTCTTGTGGCGTGCCAAACGTATTGTCTTCCGATTGATAAAGCCCGTGTTCATCCTGAACGGCATTTGGGTTTGGAGCCTTGCGGAATGTTGCCGTTTCAATCACTTTTTTGCCAAAGACAATATGGGCTAAGCGGAATCGCTTACCTACCAAAAAACAATTCTTGAAGTTGTAACGGATCTCATTCGGGCGGGCATCCGTACCAATATCAAAATCTTTTGGCTTACGTCCTAATAAGAGATCGCGGACACTGCCACCCACCAGATAGGCTTCATAATTCAGTGAGGCCAGGCGGTAGAGAACTTTGAGAGCATCCGGGTCAATATCCCGACGGGAAAGGGTGTGTTCTGCTCGTGGAATTATTTTGGGTTTATTACGTTTGCGTAGGAAAAACATATCACAATCGTTTCTGTGTCAATCATTGGGACATCGCAACATTACGATATGGGATGGATGAAAACGCATCCCATATCGTGAAGTGGTTGATTACCAGGCATTCTCTTCTGCCTGACGACGTTGCCGCTCTTCTTTAACGTTCCGCGCTTTATTCTGTTCTCCGGCGAGGCGCACCTTGTCATATTTGTCGTTCAAACGCTGCACCTCGGCCAAGAAAGGCGAATTGCTCAACTTCTTCTGATACTTCAATTCTTCAACTACTGCCTTAGCATAGGCATTTTTGTCTTGCACCCATTCAATGCGGCTGTGAGCGTACTTCGGATCGCCTTCGTCCGGGATGTTTGTAAATGCACCAATAAAGATAGCGTTCCGAATAAAGAGGGCCCACTCATTCTTTGTCTTCTTTGTATTCCGTTGGCCGGAGTTGGAGAAGTTTGAGCGCAAGAGTGCGGTCAAATCTGCACCTGCCTGCGTATTCCCAAAGTCGGTGTTACGGGCTAATGCCTTGTCTCCTGTGCAACCATCCGTAACACTTACGAAGTAGTTGGAGAAGCCCTGAATCAGGTCCAAAATCTTGGAAGCTTCACCCTTTCGGGCTGCAGCAAGGCGAAAGACGACATCGGTATTTGCGATGTTGAGCAACATCGCCGAACGTAAGAGCGCCTCTTGTTGTGCCGTTGTCGCATTCTTCCAACTCTCTGTGGAAGCGGTGTACATATCCAGAATGTGCATTGCCATCCGGGAGTCTTCCCACGGCGCTAAGCCTACGTTCATCGCTTCACATAAACCGATGTGCCAGCGAATATTGTTACGCAGATAGTTGTCACTATTGTGTGGCAACATTAATTGGAAACCTGTTAACTTTGTCTTTTCGTCTGTTACCGGACCATAGATTGGTGGCAACAGCCAGCCCACCGTTGATACTGCAATCGTATCAACGGAGTGATGCTGTTCAGTATAAAACTTACCATTGCGATAGGCATACGTCATGAAGGCTCGGTGACCGGGCTGCCCCATGCCCTGTGCCGGCGTTCCAATTGAACGCTGTGCAAATTCTGCCATCGTTGAGAGACGACCACATACACCCCCATCTGTTAAAATACGAGGCGATGCATCCGGATGCCAATTACCATCGTTGTAACGGATTTCAGGCTTGGTGTAATCAAAAGAGTAGGTGGCATAGCCCGGCACCGACCCTTTAGTCTTATACATCACCCACCAATACGTGGATTCATCCAAGGGATCCTCTTGCGTCAAAAGCAATAACAAGGGCCATGGCGCTTTGGATAGGGGAAAGAGGTTGGAGCGCTCTGCGCCTTTTTCCTCGTAGCGCATAATACGCAAGCAGAGGTTGTCTGTGACCGATCCATTCATACGAGGCGGATAACGTCCTGCTACGTGAGCGATTTTGTCCCAGGGTAATTTTTTAGGTTCGCGTCCTTCGGAGAGTTTGATGCCGGTCTTATTGTAGAACTGATGTGCGGAGAGTTCCATGATCTCATAAATCTTGGTCTTCCCATTCTGCTTCAACCAGTTCACCGTCCGTTTGGCATCATTATCATCGCCAAGTGAGAATTGGTTGTGCAACCGCTGCATCCATTCCTGCTTTGCCCGCTCATCCTTAAAAACGTTCCCATTTGAGTCACGCGCCAATGCGCTTTCTGCTGGAGGCGTGACGTCGTGGTTGACGGACCACCCTTGTCGCCGTGCGACATCTTGTTCCAGTTCTTCTTTACGTTTGGGATCCCATGTAAAATTGCGACTGGCGATATGTCCGTATCGGTCAGCCGTGAGCGAACTGTCCAGCAAGCGTTCACCACGATAACGCACGGCAAATGCAATTAAGAGTTGTTCGTACTTCTCTGCATAGACAGGACCAACCAACTTGGCCAACTTCACAAAGTTGTGGATGACATTTGGATTCGGTGGATACTCTAAAGCAAAGGTCGCATTCAGCACGGCCGGATGCTCGATCAGCCAATCCCAAGTCTTTTCGCTGAATTTTAAATGTGGCGTCACTTGACGCAAGCAGTGGTCAAAGAAAGCATCACGCACTTCCTCATTGAAGATGAAGCCCGAATCATATAAGGCGGCGTCCAACCAGCGTAAATCGCCATTATCCGTAATCGGAATGGGACTCTTGTATGCGCCTAAATCCTTCACCTGTGCTGACGCAAACACAGGGAGCAATGCCATAAGGCTGAACAATACGTATTTCATAACCATATAATATAACAAAAAGAGAAGGTCTTTTCAAAGATTCTCTTATGGAACTTTGAGGCCACGTGATGTGTCATAGTAATGTGCACCGAAGAAAAATCCAGTTATGTCACACTATTGCTCCTATGTGTCATTTGAATGTGCACCGAAGGAGCTACGCCATGACAGCAAAAACAACGAGGGAATACATGACTAAAATGAAG
>JAFTHG010000113.1 GCA_017457555.1 Kiritimatiellia bacterium
CCTCTCCTTCGGTGCACATATCAATGACACACTTAACTCACACATCTTCAACCATTTACCGCATCTTCGGTGCACTTTTTATTTGACACATTACGAAAAAATCCTGATTCCTCTTTCAGCCTCTCCCCTACTTTATCTCAAACCATCCGCGCGTCTACAAAATTATTCATGCATAAAACACCCATGCGCGAATGACAAATGATTACACATTCCTGCAAAGGTAGATTCATCCTCTCCGATTGTAAAAAACATATGCGTCCCCAAAACAAAAAAGCGCACACACCGTGAATGGCGTGTGCGCTTAAGAAGTGGCGCGCCTGGAGGGGTTCGAACCCCCGACCCGCGGCTTAGAAGGCCGCTGCTCTGTCCAACTGAGCTACAGGCGCAATGGCTTTTTATTCTTTTGGGCGCTGCAACTTACGGATATTCGTCAGGTTACCCCACGACATCCAGTCCAGATCATCCTCTTCCTTCGGGAAAGCACGTAACCACATACCCAGCGACAACTTCAAATCGCTATCGTGTTTGTACTCGTCTTCCGAAACATAACTCGGCTGAAATTCCACATTGAAGCGGAAACTCATACAATCCAAATTGTACTGCAGAAACCCACCAATTTCTTCCAAGTCATTGTATTCCAGATTGTAGCGGGCATAAAGTGACCAGTCAAACGTATCGCAGACATGATGAAGGAAGCCACCATAAATCAAAGCATCCTGCACTGGATCCGTCCAGTAGTAGTCATACAAATCATGGTCGCGGCGCAAATAACCGGCATAATAGGTGACTTTCTTTGTATAGGCCCGCACACCAATATCCCAGAATGCTAAACGCCCTTCTTCCGGATCGTACTGAATATCCGAAACAATATCAAAGTAGCGCGTGGGTGAGAATGCAGTATCTAAACCAAGAATACGGAAACCTGTCGGTTCTTTCACGCGTTGTGCCCGTTTACGCAGATTATCACGACCCGGCTGTTCGCGATGACGCCACCGCACCCAGTGATCTTGCGTCTGAGCCACATACACACTGTACAAATCTACATTGAGGTAACGCGTCAGCACATTATCTTTAGCTCGACGCTGAAGCAGATTCCGCACACCGAAACGTACCCCAGAATAACGGTGCGTGGGCGTCAAACCATCCGAAGCAAACCGATCACGCCATTCGTATTCCTGATCAATGCGGTCAAATGCATAAGACTGGTCTTCCGGACCTTCTTGCGAACCAGGCACATAAGTGAAGTCCACATACGGAATCACCGTGTGACGCATCGTTTCAAAGTCCTTCCAATAGCGTGCCTGCAATGTAATCCCCATTTCAAAGAGCGAACGGAAGAGCGCATCATTATCTGGGGAATCCGAGTAGTATGTGCCACGCCACCCCAAACGCGGAGTCAGCGTCACACCATCCGTCAGACTGAATGGACGGCGGAACATATGCCGTGTGTCCAGACGCAGACTTTCAAAATAGGCCCAGTTACCCGGCCGGTAACTGTAGCGTTTCATTGAAGCGCCTCGATTCTTTGCTGCTTGACGTTCGTACCACCCTACCGTGGTCTGCGATTCATAATAGAGTTCTGGAATATCAAAAACACGCTTCGGCAAGGTATCCAACCGGAATTCCGGCAAACGTCGCGTGCCAGCATAGAAGGAATTCAAGGGACCGCCGATTGACAACGAGTTCACCCACGTATTTTCACGGTGTTCATAGTTGGCAATGCCCACGGGTTCAGAAGCATCGCGCACGGAAATTTCCTTGTAATCCGAACGAAATTCCGAGTCGCTGACATATTCACCTTCAATTGAGATGAAGTCGCGCGGCGAAAAATCAATCCATTCGCGAAGACCAAACGAATATCGGTAGTCATTGTAAGGGCTCTGCCAGTTGAGATTTTCCGTTTCCAAATCTTCATTGTGCCGTGCGACATAGGCAGAAACGCGTCCTTGTTGAATCGTATCTTCACCGAAAACGCCACCCAGTGTGCGCCACGTCAGTTCCTGCCCTGCGGCAATACCATACTTACTGCGAAGATCCACGGCGGTCTTTCCGTAAAGCAACGCATCATCTTCCGGACTTCCTGCAATGGGATAGACATAGCCTGTCAGCAAATAAGCCCCCCACTTGGAGGAGAATCCCGGCATGACACGCCACCCGTAATGGGAGTTCAAGTCACGATAGTAATAAGGTGCCCACATTACAGGAATGCCAAACAGATGAAAGACTGCATCCCGCAATTCCAGAAATTCCTTATCTTTGTAACGGACAGCACCTTTAACACTCCAGTGCCAGGCAGAAGTATCATTGGTACACGTGGTGATAGTGGCGTTTTTAGAATACGCGATGCCATCTTCGTCACGGGCGATGCTGTCTGCCAAAACGGCAAATTCGCCCAAGCGCAACAGCCCCGCTCCTATCAGGCCACGGCCGGTTTTGTGATTGAAATCAATCGTATCACCCTGCCATGAACCACCTGCCTGCGAATAAATATCAATATTTCCTTCTGCGTGAATATCCCCGGTCTGATAATCGTAGGTTGCCCGATCACAGGTCATTGTGATATCAGAGAAGGTGATGAGCACATTTCCCTGCAACACCGCCAGCCCAGTTTCCTGATCGGCAGTCATCTTATCGGCATTGACATGAATCTTGCCATTGGGATCCATCTTCGGCACACTGAAGCCGATTTTATCAAACGCATCCGAAGAGAGCGATTGTGCCTGCACGCTACCCGCCACAAAGAGCAAGCCGCACAGAACGCCTCTCAGCAGACGGACAGCCCATTGCCAATGGCCTGTTGTTTGCGAAGCGGTTGAAATTTGAAAGGAATTGAGCATAACCTGTTCCAGTGTTTAGACTGAACGATTTTCAGAAACAGCGTACAACACCTTTCCATCCCGATCAAGAATGGCAAAGGATTCCGGGTGACGGGCCACTTCGCTCTTAAAGGTCAGTTTTCCGGAATAACGGCGTTGCATTTCCACCAACATCTGCTCATCTTCATTACGCAGACGTTCCATCACAGAGGGTGCCACCAACACTTGCAGATCGGTAGCGCCCGGAGCGTGTTGTTGCTTCCGCATCACGGCGGCAATCTGACGTTGAATATCCACCGACAGCGCCAGCGGACTCTTAATCACGCCATGACCCTTGCAATAAGGGCAATCAATGTACATTTGCGAAAGGAGACTTTCTTCCTGACGCTGACGGGTCATTTCCATCAGGCCGAGTTCTGAAATGGGTAGCACATTCGTCCGGGCACGATCCCGTTTAACTGCGGCCTTCATCGCCTTGTAAATCTGATTCTGGTGCTTCCGGCTCTTCATATCAATGAGATCGATCACCACCAAGCCACCGATATTCCGCAGTCTCAACTGGCGGGCCACCTCTTCGACAGCCTCCATATTCACTTCCAGAATCGCCTCTTCCTGAGACCCCTTACCGCGATGGCGCCCCGTATTGACGTCCACGGCAATCAAAGCTTCCGTTTCATCAATCACCAGATAACCGCCACTCTTCAGGTGAACTTTACGACGGAAAGCCTCTTCCATCTGCGTTTCTACACCGTAGTGGTCAAAAATCGGCAAATGCCCCTTGTAGAGTTCGATCACACGGCGCGCGCGACGCGAGATGCGTCCTGCCACCTCACGAATACGATTAAACGCTTCAGCATCGTCAATAATAACGCGGTCAATATCTTCCGTCAACCAATCGCGAACCACGCGCTCCACCAAATCAGGTTCAGAATAGACACATGCCGGAGCGTGAAGTGTTTGAATATTGCGCTGTAACTGCCCCCAAACATCCAGAATATTGCGTAAATCACGGCAGAAAGCTCGCTGATTAGCTCCCGACCCCACCGTACGCACAATAATTCCCACACCGGGTGGCAAGGGCAAACGGTCCAAAATCTTCTTCAAACGCAAGCGTTCTTTGGCATCCGCAATCTTCCGCGAAACGCCACGCGTAGACTTTGCCGATGGCATCATCACCAAATAACGCCCCGGCAGCGACAAATTCGCTGTAACACGTGGCCCCTTTGTACCAATGGGCCCCTTCGTCACCTGAACGACAATTTCGCTTCCGGGCGGGAACCGCTTGGCAATTTCATCATTAGAGATCCGTTTCCGCTTGGAGGCTCGGTTGTCTTCATCCTCATCCAGCCCACCCTCTTCATCGGGAATCATGTCCCAATAATGCAAAAAGGCGTTCTTTTTAAGGCCAATATCCACAAATGCCGCCTGCAAATCGTGTTCCAGATTCTGGATGCGTCCTTTGAAAATGCACCCGACCAGACGCTCCTCCATGGGATGTTCTACCTGAAATTCCTCTACGCGGCCATTTTCAACCACGGCTACGCGCGTTTCCAGTTTTTCAACATTAACAACGATTTCGCGTCGCTTACTTTTCCGTTTAAAGAGCCAACCAAACATGTCTGTCCTGCATCAAAAGGGTTATTGGCGGAAAACTGCATCTGTACTGCGTCCATGAATCGCAACACTCTGCAGAAAGCCCATCGCCATCATCATCACAAGCATAAACGTTCCGCCCTGACTGATGAAGGGTAATGGCAGTCCCGTAATTGGAACTATCCGCACTGTCATACCTATATTAATAAAAATATGACAAAATAGCAAGGTTACAACACCAATACAAAGAAGTTTTCCGATATTATCTTCGCATTGGAGCCCGATATACACACCTGGCAAGAGAATGCCAAAGAGATAAATTCCCAGTAAAAGTGCCGATCCGGCAAATCCGGTCTCCTCGGCAACCACGGGAAAAATGAAGTCGTTCATGCTCACCGCAGCCGGTAAATAACCCAGACGATGCTGCACGCCGCGTCCATAACCTTTACCCCATGCGCCGCCACTTCCTACGGCTATCTCGCTCTGCCGCGCATTATAGCCTGTCTTGTAGGGATCGCGCATGGGGTACAAAAAGGTTTCCACGCGGTCAATCTGGTGCGGTAAAAGCCCAGTCCACTTCAAAATCTGCTCAGATCGCTCCTTAGGAACGCCCTCTGCTTTGGCAATTTTAACCAACGTCAATTCATAACTCACAATCAAAACTAATGCCAATACACCAAAACCCAAAATCTTCGGCGTAATCCGTGCCGCAAACAGCATTGCCAACACCGTCGGCCCCAGAACCAGAGCCGTCCCTAAGTCCGGTTCCAATAAAATCAACGCCGCGGGAAGCCCGGCCAGAAGTCCACAAAGACAGAGCCCTTTAAAACTGCGAAACCGGTCAATCTTGTCGCCCAGCAACCACGCCAGAATCATCATCACAGCCAATTTCGCCGGTTCGCTCGGCTGCAAACCGAAAAGCCAACGGCGTGCACCCATGCGCGCCACGCCAATACCGGGGATCAATACCAGCACCAGAGCACCCAAAATCCCAAGATAAACCCACGGTGACCACTTCATCCACTTCCGGTAATCCCAGAAAGCCAGGCAAAACATCAGCAGGACACCCCAGAAGACAAATTCCAATTGTCCGACCCAAAGCGTTTGCAACTTCACGGTGGCACGGGCACTGCAAGCCGATTTGACAAACAGCACCCCTGCCGTTGCCAAAATCAAAGACGCCGCCAACAACACCCAGTTCAGGCGTTTGACCTTTTCCCAAAGCTTTTTATACCACGGTTCCATCCGTTATCCACACCCTTCGCTCCGCCCTGTGTACAGCAGCGTCGCGATACAAAAAAACCCACGAGAACGCTCGTGGGTAAACATGGTGGTGGGTCTACGATTCGAACGTAGGAAGGCAGAGCCAGCGGATTTACAGTCCGCCCCAGTTGGCCACTTTGGTAACCCACCGAATTGAAAACGGCATATATTATGGCATATCCACATCTGAAATGCAAGCAGAAAATTCAAAACTATCCGAAAAAACGCTTCTGCATCTTGTTACATTTCTAAAACTAACCGTTTTGATCCGTCTCTTTTTAATCTTGGATCTATTTATAATGTACTTCTTTCTACCTTATATATAGTACAGATGGAGCGGTGAGGCGGTTAGCTAAAAACAAACAGGCGGCTTGCGGCCGCCTGTTGTGTTTGAGGGATTGCGTCACGCGATTAGGTGTAGCGCAAGACTTCATCCACGGTGGTATAGCCGTCAAGCACATTACGGATGGCGTCTTCACGCATCGTACGCATGCCAAGTTCGCGGGCCTTTTCACGAATCACGAGCGTGGGCTCACGATCGTTAATCATTTCACGAACGGGGTTAGACATCTGTAAGTATTCAAAGACGCCCTTACGACCTTTATAGCCGGTGCCGTTACAAATCTTACAGCCCTTGCCGTAGGCGAATTGACGGTTGCCAATGTCCGGGCGGGTGAGTCCGAGGCGTTGAATGGCATCATCATCCGGATCGTAGAAGGTCTTACACCCAGCGCAGCACGTACGCACCAGACGCTGTGCCAGCACAGCCTGCAGCGTGGAGGAGATCAGGTAAGGTGCCACATTCATATCCACCAGACGGGTCACCGCACCTGCCGCATCGTTGGTGTGCAGGGTGGAAAACACAAAGTGACCGGTGAGGGCAGCCTGAACAGCAATTTCTGCCGTTTCCAAGTCACGAATTTCACCAACCATGATGACATCCGGGTCCTGACGGAGGAAGGCGCGCAGCACTTTGGCGAAGGTGTTGCCCTGCTGTGGATTGATCGGCACCTGAACCAGACCTTCAATGTCGTATTCTACCGGTTCTTCTGCGGTGAGAATCTTAGTATCGGGCTGGTTAATGGCACGCAAACAGGAGTAAAGCGTCGTCGTTTTACCGGAACCCGTCGGGCCTGTCACGATGAAAATGCCGTTCGGCTTTTCGATATCAAGGGTGATGCCCTCATAAATATCTTCCGGCAGACCGATGTTTTCCAAATCCAGCGACACAGAGGAGCGGTCTAACACACGAAGCACCACAGATTCACCGTGCACTGTTGGCAGACAGGACACACGGAGGTCAACCTGACGGCCCGC
>JAFTHG010000114.1 GCA_017457555.1 Kiritimatiellia bacterium
AGTCAATGGTGCGGTTAATGAGTGCGTCATCCAAATCTTTGGTAAAGAAGTCGCTGGGCGTTTGTCGTAAATCGGTAATCTGGTCACGGTCCCCCGGAGAGGAAAAGGGGCACAATTCAAAGGTAAGCTGCGTCTGCTCCCGAATGCGCTCCAGTGCAGTGGTGGCTTGCAACAGAGAGAGGGTGGAGTCACGAGCCCCGACACGAAGAATCTGTTCAGACACGGGTCAGCTCCTCATAAACGCTGTCAGCAGTCTTCAAAATGGTCTGAATGGCACCGGTTCGTGCCAGATATGCGCTGCGCAAATCATCCAAATCGCACACGGAGTCACCCGTGATATTACGTGGTGCGCCCAGATCATACGCAGGAATCCCCAGCGCAGCGGCATCAAAATAAGGCTCCGGGATGCTGAGTGCAGAGATAAACCGTGTTGCGCCCTGAATAGCCGTCTGCCAGTGATCCAGTGGCAAACACGGGACACCTTCAATCGGATGGCGGTGATAGAGCATCGTCACCTCTAATCCCATCGCCTGAGCCTTCGCCAGTGTGGCACGCCCCAGTGCGCCCGTGCCTGCAATCACAATGCGTCCTGTGGCACCTTCCAGCGCCAATTCTTCCACTTCAAGTTGCGGAATTTGCGGCAGAATCGCCGTGCGTAGTGCCTGCGAACGCTGCAATGCTTCGGCATAAGCACGCAGGAGTTGACCATTGGCCCACCCTGATTCACGCGCCGCTTCCATTGCATCGCGCACCTGCCCGACAATGTGAAATTCGCCAATCATCCGTGCCTTTAAGCCTGCAAGGACATAGGTCAGGTGACGCATTGCCTCCGCACCCTGATAGGTGTAGGCTGTCGTAGGTAAGTGAAACGCATGCTGCAGGATATTGCTGGCGATGAGCTCCGGAGCGGCCCACGCAATCAGTTCGGTGCGATTGCACGTCGTTAGGAAACACCATCCGTAGAGCCCAGAGAGGAAGGAGAGGCGTTCGGAGAGCAAGTCATGCGCAGGTAGGGGGATCGCGGTATCAATACCATGGACGAAGAGCACACCCGGCGAACATTTTGTCAGGCGTCGCGCCAGCGCATCTTTCACCTCTTTGGCCGTGCGGCAACTGCTCCCATGGGTGGAAATGCTGATGAGTAAGTCCGGCGTACGCAATGTTGCCGGCACGATAAAATCGCCCTCTGCCCAGTTACCATCCGCACAACAGCACGGCACCTGTGCTTGACGCGCCGCTTCCAGAATGGCCTTGTTGACAGCCTTCTCATTTGTACACGCAATGACCAGTGCACACTCCGCCACATCAGAGGATTGGAAGATGCGTGCCGTGTGGCGGATAGGGAGCGTTTCAAAGTCAGGAAGTGCTGTTGGGCAAACCAGATGCACAGACGCACCGGCTTCCAGAAGCGCATGGGTTTTACGCAATCCCACACGGCCGCCACCCACGACCAGCACGGTCTTGCCTTCTAATAGCAAATTGACAGGAAAGGTGT
Source organism: Kiritimatiellia bacterium (assembly GCA_017457555.1). Taxonomy (GTDB): domain Bacteria; phylum Verrucomicrobiota; class Kiritimatiellia; order RFP12; family DVOR01; genus Spyradenecus. Next base: position 1,496 of record JAFTHG010000114.1, read on the forward strand.
TACGAACCGGACGCATGGCAGGGGTCCAAAACAGGAAGTTCAAGCCACTCGGCCTTTGGGAAATAACGGGCCGCAGCACGGCGCAGATAGGCGCATGACTCCTCATCAATGATGCGGTCATGGCGACCGGGGAACCGATTATAGAGGACGTGCGTCACGCCGATGGCGCGTTGCTTTAACGTTTCAAAAGCCAGCAGCGTTTGACTGATTGACCCCAAAGCACCGCCCGTGACAAAGAGCATCGGATACCCCATCTGCTGCACATAATCCAGCGTGAGCAAATCCTCCGTGAGCGGCACCATCAAACCGCCCGCACCCTCCAGAAGCACCTCGTCATAACGCCGGTTGAGTTCGGCAGTTGCCACCGCGATACGTTCCAGATTCAAAGGCCGCTGATCAATCCGGGCCGCCAGATGCGGCGAACACGGATAGGAGTAAATTTCAGGCATTGTCAACCGAGCCTCGTCCTCAGGCAACAATGGCAGGCCCATCAACTTGCGATGACACACGATATCTTCCGACAAATCGGTATTGCCCGTCTGCACCAGTTTTTGAGTGATGACACGCTTCCCGGCAGCCATTAATTGCTTCGCCCACCAACCGGTAGCGATGCTCTTGCCGGCATCTGTGTCAATACCACTGATAAAGGTTACCATTATGCTACTCCGAAATTACCACACATTCTACCAAAAAAAGACTGAGAAACCGCACAGTCCACCCCGCACTTTTTCACTGCGTGATCCAAAATGCACCACTCCGGAAATGTAGCTTACTCCGTCCGAGACAGATTGACTTCATTTCTTTTTGTTTACTTCTCACGGCTTTCTTCTTTTCTGCTCACGCTGGCAGTCCTGCGGCGCAGCCACTACATGCTTAGCAGGGGCGGTGTCGATCTGTCTCGGAAGGAGCGAGCACCGCACCCATTAGCGTCTTTGCGGTCATCTACACTGGCAGTGCTTTTCAGCGTTCAACTGCGAACCTTTAATATTTAATTTTCAACAAAAAGAATAAATCGTGTAACGTTTAATTAAGAGCATCGTTTGAACAGGTGGAGTGGGTGAGAAATGTGTAAATGTGTAGAAGAAGAGAATTCAAATCATCC
>JAFTHG010000115.1 GCA_017457555.1 Kiritimatiellia bacterium
GCGTGTACTGAACTGTCAACAAGGGATCAATATCGGCGCGCGTCATATCACGCTTTCAACCTGTGGCATCGTGCCCGGCATTGAGCGCCTCGCCGAAGAAGGCGTTCAGTTTGAACTCTCCGTGTCACTTCACGCCCCCAATGACCTCTTACGGTCACAATTGATGCCAGTCAACCGACGTTGGAAAATCGCGGAGCTTCTATCCGCATGTGACGCATATACCGCCGCCACCGGACGCATTATCACATACGAATATACGCTCGTTCACAACTTTAATGATCGTCTCTCACACGCCGCCGAACTCATCCGTCTGTTAAAAGGCCGGAAAGCCCGTGTTAACCTTATCCCTTTAAGTCCTGTTGCAGAATTTAAAGGTGAAACACCTCCGCACAATGACTGCTTAGCCTTTCTGGACGCACTCTTGAAAGCCGGCATTCATACCACTATGCGCCGAAGCCGGGGTAAACGCGCTGATGCAGCCTGCGGTCAATTACGTTTGCGTAAAATCAAGGAAGCCCAACATGGAAACGAAGTCCTCTAATGCACCCGTAGTTGTTATTGCTCTGGCAGTAGTGGTTATCGTGGCGATGATTTGTGGAATGGTCATTTGGCTGATGCAACGCTCAATGGCGATGAATGAACGTTTGAATGACCGCTTGTTAGACGTCCGTTTACAGGAAGCCAAAGCCTTGTCGGCACAGGCTGCGCAACCACCCGAGGTGCCCCTGCCCGTAGACCCCAAGATGGCGCAAGCCTTGGCCGATATTCAAAACCGCTTAAAACAAGCAGAGGCTTTAGCAAAACGAGAAGCCGAAGCTCGACGTAAGGCGGAGTCTCAGATAGCCGCAATGAAACAAAATACTCCTGCTCAGCCGACAACGCCAGTCCCGGAAGCAAAACCGGCAACTCCACCCGTAAAAGAGACACCAGTAACAACAAAACCGGCCAAACCCCAAGCTGCACCGCGCAAGGCTCCTCAAGAAACGCCCGCTTCTGCACAACGCGTTGGGAGTGACGGCTATCCTGTGAACCGTATTACCTTACCAATGGGAAATGACGAATTGGATTGGCAGTTATAAACCACCTCTTTGCAACGAAACATTTATGATAGCAGCTCTTCAAGAAGGCGTTCGCCATTTTCTACGAAATCCATTGCAGGAAGCATTGGCGGCAGCCTTTTTCCTTATTGCCGCCATTACTGGTCTTTTTTTAGGTGTTGGAGCACTCATTTATTTTGTCCACCTAATGCCGAAATCAGGCCTTGATCCGGTTACGCTCCAAATGCAAATGCTTCAGCGGTTCCGTGGAACACGGCGCGTAAATACTGCTTTTTGGCTCGGCATCATCATTTGGCTGATTGCTGTATTACCCAATACGCAAAACCTCTTTCTGGGCTTACCTATAGCATGGCTTTTAATCCAACCCTTCTGGTTTGCCCTACTCATTACCGACCATTACGATTTAAGTTTGCCGGTTGCGCTGAAGGCAACATATACCTTTACGCTCGACAATCCCCTTTTAGCGCTCCAATTCGTAGCCTTGGGACTCCTTGCATTTTCCGGACTTCTTTGCTTCGGCATCGGCATCTTTGTCACACTGCCGATTGCATTGGTTGCTACTTTACACCTGCTTGCGAGTGTACAACGTGAACTTTCTCTTGCTATTCAACGTGCCTACTAAAAGGAATGAAGTATGAAACGCTATCTCACTGCCGACATCTTTCAACGGGACTGCATCCGTTTGGCCAAGAAAGTCTTTGATGATCCAAATTGGCAACCGGAATTACTTCTGGCACTCTGGCGTGGAGGAGCACAACCCGGCGTCATCATGAGTGAAGTCTTCTCCTTCCTGGGCCGCCCTGTTGCACATGCCGTTGTAAAGTGTTTCTCCTATGCCGGTATTGGCGCTCGCACCAATGAAGTCATCTTTCAGAATGCCGATGCCCTTCTGGATGCCATTCGTCCGGGATGCAAAGTGCTGATGATTGACGATGTCTTTGATTCGGGAAAGACTGCCGAAGCCGTCAAGAAACGTCTTGAGAAGGCTGACGTACGCGTCGCAACAGTCTATTGGAAACCCACAGAACGTAAAGTTGACTTCTTGCCTGATTACACCATTCGTGAAATCAACGAATGGATTGTCTTCCCGCACGAACTCGATGGCCTTACGAAAGAAGAGCTTCACACCAAAGATCCTGAAATCGCAGACATTCTTCTGGGAATCTGATCCATCGTTCTTTTTTACTCAAACAGGCGCCTATGTGTATCACAAGGGCGCCTTTCTTATTGAGCGATCGTCAAAAAAATACCTCTACACACAACGACATTGCGCAACCATTAGCACCGAAAAGTCAATATATGTTCTGACGCCTCTTCAGGCGATATAACACAACCACCTACCGAATAATGAAAAAAGCGCCATAGCCATCGGCTACGGCGCTTTTTCATCCGCAAGGAAACGAACGTTACTTGCGGACTTTCACCTTGAACTTACGTGTGCCGATGAAGTTGGTAAGGACGGAGGCGTCATCACCATTGGCATCAATGTAAGCATCCGGAAGCGTCAAGTACACTGCTCCAATCTCGTCCTGCGGAGCAACGACATTCCCTTCATCAATCGTCCAAGTCGTACCACTGATGGTATCAATGATGTCAAAGGTCACGCCATCCGCATAATCTGCTGCAACATTCGCCCCTTCAACAGTAGCCTTGAAGATTACATTCAAGTTCGCATCCACGGTCACATCCGCCAAGCCAAACTCGTAGGCAATGTTAATAGTGACAGTATCTGCATCAGCATCAACCGTTGTTTCCGCGATATCCACGAAGCACCCCAAGAGTCCGGAGACGGTGTCCTCGTCTGCATCTTGTTGCTGTCCCATCGTTTCAACCACGAAAGTCACCGCATATTCGCCGGGGTCAGCACCCGTTAAGGCTTCATACGCAATATCCTGAACAATACGCTTCGTATCATTCGGAAGTGTTTCAATGCCTGTCAGCTGAATTGCGTTAGGCGCGATCTTCAAGGCATAACCGGTGTCAGTGGTATTCCCTTCACCATCGGTGGTAGTGAGTTCAGCCTTTGACAAGGTGAATTCCGGATAGGTGGAGAACTGCGCGAGGTCAAAGTCAGCCGTTGCGGTAAAGACCGTCACTTCAGCCACCACCTGAGCCTCTGTTGCTTCAACGAAGACCGAGGTCGGTGTCACGGCACCCCGGATTTCCAAGGCATCTGCAGGATCCTGCATAAAGAGCGAGGCGCCTTCAGCAAGAGTGACATTGCCACCAATCGTTCCTGTGCCACCAAGCTTACCACTCACCGTATAGTCCTTAATTGAAGTATTGTCAGGAGCGATATGCGAACCATTCATGACCAAGGTCGTGCCGGCATCCACTACCGTAGCATTATACGTTTCATACGTATTCGCACCAGTGAGGATAGCCTTACCTCCTCCGGTGAAGGTCAACGGGAATTGATGGTCATGTTGGCCATGAGCAATCGTAGCCGAAATGTTCGCCACCGCACCTTCGCTAATGGAGATGGTTGCCCCCTTGCCCACGGAATTACCCGCACTGTCACAACTGAGTTTCAGCACACCTGTGATATTAGCCGTACCTTCCGTGATAGCAATCTCAGCACCACGAGCGAAGTAGACACTACCATTATTTTCAGGAAGTTCAAGGGTGGCATTGTTCTTCAATTCCACACGACGACGGATGTAGTTTTCAAGTGTACTGATTTCCACAGTACCGCCATCAACAACAAGCACCGTGCGTTCGTGAAGCGCATTTACTTGCCCCCAACCGAAGACATTCTGCCCACTCAAGACAAGGCGAGTACCCGAGGTTACTTCAATCTGACCGCTACCGGCCACATTAGCATCCCAGTTGAGCTGCCCCTTCTGAGCGCCAGTGCCGGAGATGGTCATCGTGGCAAAGGTTGTGTGTCCAGGGAGCAAGACCCAGCGCCCCGTGAAGTTGTTGTAGGCATAAGTTTCTGCACCACTGCCACCATGCGTAGAGGTTATTTTGCCACCCAAGAAGTTCATCGTGCCACCACCGCTCAAGTTCTGAGGAATCGTCGGCAAGATACCTTCAAAGAGGTTGACCGTTGCACAATTAACCGCCATCGTACTCAAGGTCGTCGGGAAGACTTCGCCCATCAAGGCAATTGAACCCGTACCGTTGAGATTCAAGGTTGTTAACGCAGGTGTTGCAACATCACGCATGACCAAGTAGTCGCTATCCGCCGTCAAGGTAATGGTTTCAACAGCGCCCCACACGATATCGGTTGCTACAGAAGAGCCTTCCGCATCGGTGGTCCAGGTCAAATCAGACCAGTTTGCACCATCTTCCGTCACCGTCGCATAGAGCGTGCCGTAGACATTACCGGGCTTCGTGAGAACAAGCGTATTGCCCACCACAAGTAATTCAAAGCCGTCTGGCACGCCTGTGAAGTTCTCACCCGATGGTGTAGTGCTTGAAGTAGTCACCACGGGGATAGAGTCCAAGTCAAGCAGACTTTCCGCTACACTCAATTGGGCCACACCCGTAATCGAGCCATTCACCGTCATCGCGGTAGCTTCCGTGATTTCGAAGGTTGGCCAACTCGTAATGGTGTCAACGTCATTAATCGTTTCTGTGGTATTCATGAAGGTCAAATCACCCTTCACCGTACCCGTACCACGGAGCGTTGTGCCGGCAGCCATGGTCGTAACACCTGTACCGGTGCTACCTGTAACAGTAAGTGTACCAGCATTAATCTCGGTCGCACCATATTCATTTGAGGCATTCGTGAGCACGAGTTCACCCTCGCCCGTCTTCGTGATGGTGCCACCATAGAGGTGTGCATCCACAGTCAAGCGAGCATTCGCCTTCACTTCTACCGGGAAGACACCCGTAGCAGTGTTATGGCGAATCATCATCTTCATCGAATCACCTGTTTCATCATCTGCAACCGTAATATACGAATCGGTTGGTTGTTCTGCCGTTGCATCCTCAAGTGCCTTCACGGTCAAGGTCGGATTTTCAAACCAGTCTAAACCACGACCACCATCGGCGCACCCTGCCATCAAGCGAATGATGCCACCCGTCATTTCAACAGGCGTCTTAAGGGTATCACGCTTATAAACCTTGAATTCAGCACCATCATTGAGCACCAACTTCTGGCCTTCAGCGACATTCCAACCTGTCGCATCGGTATTCGTGCCGGTAGCCAAGGCTGCATTTGCACCCGTCACCGTAATCGTACGCCCATGGATTGGGCCATTGCCACCAGAACCATTCGGGAAGGTCAAGGTGCCACCCGAGACGAGAATGTCACCGGTGAAGGTTCCGCCATTACCCGTCATATTAACACTAGTAGCGATATCCGCAAAGGCGAGTTCCAACGTACCATTGCCAGCAAGCGTGGTGCTTCCCAAAGCAAGCGTACCATTGGTACGCGATGCACCCAAGGCTTCAACAGTCGTCACCTTCAAGGTTGCCCCATCAACAATCGTTGTGGTGCCCGTGTAGGTGTTCGCACCCGAGAGCGTGGTTGTGCCCGTGGCCACGGTAAGCGCGCCATCACCCGAAAGCGCCGAACCAATCGCGATGTCGCCCTTCAAGGTGTTGGTACCACTCAATGCATAGTTGTGCGAGAAGGTAATTTCACCGCCATTCTCCTCCAACGTGACATCCGTCAATGTGCACGTATGAGCATTTCCAGTGAAGGAAATTTCGCCACCCACTACCGTCACCGTACCTGTGGAGACGGAAGCGTTATAGAGCCCGAAGGTTCCCGTACCCGTCTTGGTCAACGTATGACCATTTAAGGTCAAAGTGTGATGATTGTATGCGGAGTTGATAGAGTAGAACTCAAATCCGCTTGAAACTGCCACTTCAGAGTCAGCCGTCAAGGTCAGATTCAATTGCTGCATTAAGCCGGTGCCAACGACTCCGCCACTATTGGTGAGTATACCGCCATTCAAGGTCAAGGAAGCTTCATGCGCAAAACCATTGAGGTCAAGCGTGGCTCCGGCATTAACAATAATGGTGTTCGTCTGCGTCAGACAGTTTGCGGCATTTTGCTTGATTGTACCACCTGCCAAGTGGACTGTGCCCGATGCAGGCAAGGTCTTCGCCAAGGTGCCGTCGCCATAAAGTGCGTAGGACGAAGGTGCAATCAACGTGGTCACGCCATTGAAGACCGAAACACCAATACCTGCATCCATCGGAAGGGTCAAGGAATCCATCGTCAAAGCGGTTGCCGTACTCAACAGCACACCCGTTTCACCCGTCATCTCAACGTTAGCCAATACAACCGCATCACCCGAGAGGGTCAAGGTCTTGTCGGCTGCCGTGTAGTTGATGGTCACCAGGGCATTCGGGAAGGCCGTCTTTACATCGCCCAGCGTCAAGGTCGCCGTTTCGGAAACATTGAGGATGATGTCCGTGATATTTTCGGCTGTTACAGCATTGAGGTCAACTGTATTGCTGCTTTCAAAGTTTGTCCATGGTAAACCTGTCCAAGTGGCATCAGCTGTAATGTCTGCTGTAAGCATCGTAACATTATTGTCATTCGGTTCGTCATAGCACAAGGTGTAAGCTGTGCCGGTGGGATTCCCTTCTCCATCGGTCTCAGTCGTTTCCACAACCGTACGCGAAGTACCGGCACGTGGAGCCAATATCTCTGCAGTCAAGGCATTGCTTGAGGTCAAGACCTGAACCGGGAGCGTTGCATTTGCATCGTAAATGACGTCAATCGGTTCAGTAACTGTGACTGCGCCTACGATGGTAATTGGCTGAGCAGGGTTCGTCACGTGAATCGTATTGCCACCACCGAAAGTTGCAGGACCCGACCACATACCGTCACCTGCGAGCATGATACCATTACCAATGGTCAACATCGAGGTTGAGGACTTCGTACCCGTGAGTGTCAAAGTCGCCGAAGTAGCTCCCGAGGCCAATTCAGTCGTCACAGGAATCGCCGCAACATCACCCTCAATTGTCAAAGATGCACCTTCAGCGAAGGTAATCACTACCGAACATCTGGTCAAACTATCGTGGTTGAACATCTTGGCACGGATGGTAGCATTCGCGCCATTGACAACAATTGGGCAGTTTGTTTCGTTATTAGTTGAGCCATATATATCCAAGGGCTGCGTGTAGTTGTTATACGATTCAAGGACAGCACCTGCACCCAAGACAATTGTATTCGTATCAAAGATGGTCCACTTGTTACCGACCTGCACCGTACCATTAATCGTAATGGTCTGTGTGCCATTGTAGTTAATCGCATCATTCGTGGTAGTTGCAAGCGTTGCGCCCTGCGCCACAAGGGTATTCCCCTTCAAGCCACGATCGGCCACCGCCAAGACGAGTGTGCCTGATTCAACGGTCAATGAACCATTGAGCACATTGCTTGTCGAGGAGAGTGTTGCGTCCACGGTTGTCTTCAAGGTGGTATCTACTGCGGTGGTGATGGCTCCCGAGTGTGTACCCGTGGTTGCCCACACGACTGTGCCAGATCCCGAGATCGCCACATTGCTTGTGGCAGCATAAACATTGGTGAGCGTCACACCCGCCGTGGTATTGGACACCGTCAAGGCTCCCGCTGGCAAGGTGGCACTACCACCTGCTAAGGTCATATCGCCATTCACCGTAACGGAGATCCCGCTCGCAAGAGCAGTATCCACCGCAACAGTGGCACTCGCTTCAGCATTCAAGGTCACAGCCGTCACCACGTTCCAAATAGGATTAGTGATAACGGTTTCGCCATCCTTCCACGTCAAAGCAGACCAGTTAGCATCCGCAGAGACAGTCGCAGTCAAGGCGGTGTAACTCGGCTTTTCAATGAGGCTATACGTTAAGCCACCTTCGTTATTCGCTTCCGCGATCACGATGTAAGCCGAACCGTCACCATAGGTCATCGTCAAGGATGAAGTTGCATCCGTCGTCTTCAAGACCGCAAGACGCGTGCCACCTGTCGGCATTTCGGTTTCAGCCGGCAAAGTAATTGCCGCTGTGCCCGACACTGCACCATCAATGGTCAATAGGTTGTCGAAATCCGTTACACTTACGGTCGCTCCCTCAGCAAAGGTTGTAGCTCCCGCCAAGGTGCCCGAACCACTGAGTACACCAGTTGCCGTTACCGAGATGCCGTTGATTGCAGACCATGTCTTCTCGGCAGGGATTGTCACTGCCTTTGCAATCACGATCTTACCCGTGTCAACAGAAGCTGCCGTGGCACCAATTGATACCACTGTTTGATTCGACAAGGTGGCCGAGAGATCAATGGCACCCGTGAACGGAATTGAACCATCCTCATTACCCAAAGCATCAACCGTAATGTTGTACATCCAGCTCTTGCTATTAGCGCAACCACGGAAGTCACCCGAACCAAAGAGACGATTAATCGTTACCGTTTGAGCTGTTGTACTTGAGCCATTCTTCAACAACAAGCCTTTACCTGTCAGTTGGAGATTCGGAATGGTGGTACCTGTATTAATCCAACCTTCCACATTCTCGAGTTCAACAACGGTTGTGGCCGAACCATACTCATTCAAGAGCAATTTATTACCCGAGCCCAAAACATCCTGCAACTTCACCGTACCAGCCCACTTGGTAGAGTCCGTGAAGAGCGTTGTCGCTGTGACAACAGGGAGTGCGCCCTTACAGATGAGTTTACCCGCCGCAGGATCGGAGGCCGTTGCACCACAAAATTGGGCTGTGGAGGCTACCGCATTTGCGTTTTCAAGGGTAAGCGTTGCACCAGCAGGCAAGTAGGTCACGCCTGTGTAGGTGTTCGCCGCAGCAAGAATCGGATTCTGAACAGCCGAAACTGCACCTTCACCTGCAATCACTGCCGTTACACGACCACTCGGCGTAAGCGTGGTGTCAGCAGCCATCGTCACCGTTCCGACCTTGTTCAAAACAGCGGCATCTGCCGTCAAGGAAGCATTAGATATGAGGCTTGTCATGGTCCACGACGCATCCTCATCCGTTGCCAAGGTGAGGGCATTCTGATCTGTAACGGTCGTTGTTGGCAATTCTGCAGAACCAGCCAATGTCAACGTTGCATCAGCCACATTCGGAACAAGACTTACCGAAGTCAGTGCAGGAAGTGCCACATCTAAGGTAAGCGTTGCGGTTGCCGCCACTGTAATTTCTGCGGTGGTAACGGTGCGCCAGTCCGGCGTTACCTCCGTACCTTCGCTGTCGGTCCACGTCAAGGCAGTCCAATTGGATGTTGTATCAATCGTAGCCTTCACGCTGGTCACATCAGAGAGGGTCAAGCCCTCTTTGAGGGCATAAAGCGTCGTACCACTCCACACCGTATTGAAGCCTTCCGTCGGGAGCGTAATCGTGGTGGGGCGGCCACTTTCTTCGGTGGTGTTTGGCAACGTCAAGAGTGGCGTTGCTGCGACCTCAGAGAGGGTTACGCCATCTGCCAAAGTGAAGACCACCGTTTCAGAAATCGCACCCGTCACTGTAAGCGGATGTGTTGCCGAAGTGACGACAATCGAAGCGCCATCATTCAAGGTCAAGTCACCCGTGATGGTACCTGTACCACCGACCGACGCTCCATTTGCAACCGTTACCGCGCTCGTGACCGAACCGTCAATTTCCAAGCGTCCAGACGAGACGGTGGTAGCACCGGCATAGGTGTTCACACCCGTCAACTGCAAGACGCCAGCACCCGTCTTGGTAACCGCACTTGTGCCCTCATACTGTACCATCGGAGCCGAAATCACCAAGCGATCCGTCGCAGCTGCTCCCGTTTCTACGAAGAGAGTAGAGCCATTGTAGAGATTCAAGCCAGAGGTGGCTGTTACACCCGAAGTAGTGGTGGTTGCCTTGGCGATTTCTGCCGTACCTGAGATTAAGCGAACATTCGGATTCTCTGCGCTACCTGAACGCCATGCGAAACGCAGACGTGTGGCATTAGCACTCGAGATTTCCATCCGTGCGCCGTCATCGAAGGTCCAGCGGCCTGTATAGCAGTCTGTTCCATCGACATCTTCCCAGATTAAGGAACCGCCATTACGAATGACCATACCCGAATTATGTTCACCCGCCCAACCAGTAATATCACGCGCCTTCATCACCAAGCTGGCACCCGGCTTGACCCAAATGGCAGGGTCATCATCCGTGGCCGTATTGGTATAAGTGGTGTTAGACGTTTGATAGAACTGAGCTGTGTGGTTACCTTCTTCCACAATCGTACGCATTGCGACTTCACCCGCATCTGCACCAGACTTGCCCACGATGACCGTAATCGGCTGTTCGCCTGCAAGTAAAAGTTTGCCGGAAGCTCGCTTCAATGCGTTACGTCGCGAGATATCAAAGGTCTGGCCAGCGACATCTGCCGTTAGGCGAAGCGCGCCATTATTGACAATTGAATTGATTGCATCAATTGAATTGACCATCGTGAGGGTGGCTGTTTCTGCCACAGTAACAGCACCCAGTGAGGTGACCCCCTTCTCTGCTGTCACATCTGTCTGCACCGCAGTATTCGTCACTGTCAAGGTCGCATTACCTGTGACATCCACTGTACCAGCCGTTGTACCCATCAAGATCAAGTCGGTAATTATGTGTGTAGCATCAAAGGTGAAGGTCTGCTCTGCAGTATAGTTCAGCGTGACCTTCGTTACCTGTGCCCAGTCTGGCGTAATGGTCTTGCCATATTCCGTCGTCCAAGGTGCAGCGGATGCTATGGTATCAACCGTTACCTCCGTCACAATACTAGTGTAAACCGACTTCACTACACCGAAGTACTTTTCTTCACCCACAATCGTGGTGTAGATTTCGTGACCTTCAGGAACCGTAAAGGTAGGTTCAGAAGCGGTCTCAGCCGTCTTCAAGAACCATGTGACTTCATCGCCAGAGACAGTCGCCCAATCAGCCACTTCAAGCGCAGCAGTACCCGAAACTTCTCCTGTCACTGTCATAAGGTTTTCAGCATCCGCCAAACGGAAGGTCGAACCCTCGACAAAGGACAGGGAGCCACCGATCACGCCTGTGCCCGTCAAGACGCCTGCGCTAACTGCGACGCTATGTGGGTTGGCCGTAATATTGTATTCCATCGTACCTGCGCCAGCCTTTGTCAAGGTCTGACCAGAGTTGTCCGCAGAGACCGTGCCCGAGAAGACAACCGTCATGCCATCTTCAATATTCACCGTGACGCTTGCACGCATACGAAGGTTAGCCGAGACCATCGCCGTACCCGTGGCTTCGCCATTCGGCTTGACATTGATAGTGCCCGCAGTAGCCCAGTCAAGTGCTCCATAGCGATTTGAAGCGTCCTGTTCCTGACCTAACCCAACGACTTGTGCACCGGGATAAAGGTTAATGACATTGTTCGACTTCAACGTCCAACGCGTTTCCTGCAAGTCTAAGGTGCCATACACATCAATCGTGTTCGTTGCCGCATACCGAATCAAGTCTTCGTTACGCGTCATAACCAACGTGGCATCTGCAGCGATCAAGATGTTCGCTGCAAGACTTTCCTTCTGTGCATTCAACTTGGCAGTACCTTCCAAGACCTGGAATGCACTACCTTCATTGAAGACATTCTTGCTTGAAAGAACCAGCGTACCTGCACCAACCTTCTTAAGGGTGGCACCAGAGGCTACGGTGAAGACATTGGAGAGCGTAGCTTCTGTGTCAACAGGCACCGTAATACCCAAAGTCCACCCGTCAAGAGTCTGTGCACCCATGTACAACGTATTGAAGATCTTCGTATCCATCGTCAAATTAATACACGAAGCATCACGCGTGTAGGTCGTAACCGTCAAATTACCTGTACTCGCGGTAATCACACCACCGGCCGAACCAGTCACTGTGAGCGAGGTCAAGGCAACGGCCGAGGTGTTATCAAAAGTGAAGGAGCCAGGCGTATTACCCGAACCGAAATCAATGGTTACAGCACAATCGTCTGCAAGCACCTGATTCTTCGCCAAGAGGTCATTCACTACGGCAGACCATGTCGTTGCTGTAGACGCATCAATTGTGAATGTATCAAGTACATTCTCTGCAGCAATAGCGACTAACAGAACGGCTGTGGGAGTCTTCTTCAGACGATACGTACCCTCCGCTCCTTCCACCGTGACGGAAGTCACTTCCGTGAGGTA
>JAFTHG010000011.1 GCA_017457555.1 Kiritimatiellia bacterium
CAAACCACGACACCAAAGATGAGCGCACTCTTGGACATCGTCATATCCAACGTGGTATTGGACTTGAATTCAACCTTTTCTGTGTCAGGAAGACGGAAGATCAGGCTGTAGACAAGCATGAAGATGAGGGTCAATACCAGTGTGTAAGAAGCGGCGATGAGATAGTGCATCGAGCCACCGGCTGCCGGGATGCCAAGCCACTCAATCGAGCTGAGCCAGCCGAGGATGCAAGCCGGGAAGCAGTCCCAACCGTAGGTGTTAAGGAAGTAGAAGACTACCGGTGCGAAGATCAAGCCACACACGCCAGCCCAGCGGCCAGCCGAACGGTTGAGCATACCAAAGGCGAAGACGGCAAAGATACCAGGCGACACATAGCACTGGATTTCCTGAATGTACTTGAAGATTGATTCCGACTTCAAACCAGCTGCTACGATGCAGCCGAGCACAGCCAAAATCACGGTGACGACTCGGCCAGTCAACACGAGCGTGCCGGGCTTGGCATCGGGCTTGATGTAGCGCTGGAAGATATCCATCGTGAAGAGGGTGGAGGTGGCGTTCAACACTGCAGCGAGTGAAGAAACGATTGCACCAAGGAGTGCTGCGAGCACGAAGCCGAGAATACCCTTATTCTTCGGAAGCATGTTCATCAGGTGACCGAGTGCACCATCGTACTTGTAGGTGTTGTCAACGACCTTGATTGCGGTGTTGTCTGCCAAGGTGATTTCGCCAGCTTTACCCTTTGCAGCTGCATCACGAATCTTTGCCGGAACGAGTTCTGCGGGCGTGCAGGCGAGGGTGTCGGCAATCTTTGCGAAGATCGGGGCATTATGGGCCATAACCTTGGCAGCGATTTCGGGGCCGACCGCCTTGGTGAGGGCCATATCGGTTTGAACAGCCGTGTCATCATCGGCGCTGAGCGAGTAGAAGAGAATCAGTTCATCGGCCTTGTAGGCGCCGTTATTGACCTTTTCAAGGATCGTCTTAGCGGTATCTTCGGCCATCTTCGGTGCGCAGAGGTTGAAGGCGATGATGCCGGGGATTACGATGATGAAGGGAATGATGAGCTTCAGCGCAGCGGCAAAGACGATGCCCTTCTGGCCTTCAGCGAGCGAACCCGAGCCGAGGATGCGCTGGGTGATGTACTGGTTCAAACCCCAGTAGTAGAAGTTGGGGATCCAGATGCCCATCAAGAGAATGGTCCACGGCATTGCGGCATCGGTTGCCGGACGGCCCATGTGCATCTTCGAAGCGTTGAGGTCATTGAAGCGTTCCAGTACACCCGTGGCTTCCGTGGTAGCACCACCGAAGCCAACCAGTTCAGAAGCCGGCGTTTCACCGAGATATTTGATGGCAAAGTAGGCAATCACGCCACCGCCAACAATGAGGGCTGCACCCTGAATCAGGTCTGCCCAAGCGCAGGCCTTCAAACCGCCAAAGAGAACGTATGCTCCTGCGATAACCGACATGATAACGCAGCAGGTGGTGAAATTAATTTCAACGTTGAACGAATTGAAGAGCTGCCACATCACGAGCGAACCGGCGTAGGTCACGCCAATGAGTGAGGCGACAATCAGAATGCCGATCATGGAGACCGTCATCAGCGTACGGGCCACATGGTTATAGCGCACTTCAAGGAATTCAGGCATCGTGGTGATGCCGGTCTTCAAGAAGTAGGGAAGCATGCAGAACGCCACGACTACGAGCGTAATCGCTGCAATCCATTCCCAAGAGGCGCATGAGATGCCTTCAAGGCCTGCACCCTGACCAGACATACCTACGAACTGTTCGGCAGAGATATTTGCCGCAATCAACGAGAAGCCGATGAGCCACCAGCTGAGGCCGCGACCGGCAAGAAAGTAATCTTCTGCGCCCTGTTCGCTATCTCCGGCTTTTTTGCGGCTCTTATAGAAGCCGACGAAGAGTACACACGCGATAAAGCCGAAAAAGACTAACGCGTCAAAAATAAAGTTCATGATGTATTCCTTGCTGAGGTTTGAGGTGATGGAGTGAATTCCGTAAGCCTGATTAATCAGCCTTAGGGAAACGATATTCTGTGGTGGTTCTCAGCGTTTCTCCAGGTTGGAGAATGACGCTGGGAAAGGTGGGTTGGTTGACACTGTCAGCGAAATGTTGCGTTTCTAACGCCACACCGCCACGACGAACCGTTGGTCCTGCAGGTGTTTGCATCCCGTCCGGGATGTAATTGCCAGTGTAGACCTGCATGCCCGGTTGGTCGGTCCATACTTCCAGTGTCATGCCATCGGGGGCGGTCAAGACGCAAGCGCGTCCCAAAACGCCATCAGGATGGTCCAAAACAAAATTGTGATCATAGCCTGCGCCAAACTGGATTTGGTCGCAGTCGGCATTCACGGCTTCGCCGAGCGTACGCGGCGATGTGAAATCAAAGGGTGTTCCTGCGACAGGGGCTAAGTCACCCAGCGGAATTAATCCGGCAGTCACAGGTGTATAACGCGCAGCATCCACGCGTAATGTGTGATCCAGAATATCTCCCTGAGCGCATCCTTTGAGATTGAAATAGGCGTGCTGTGTCAGATTCACCGGGGTAGGTGCATCGGTTGTAGCCTGATAGCGGATGCACCATGTGTTTTCCGGTGTCAGGAGATAGTCCACCTCCACATGGAGATTGCCCGGATAGCCCTGATCGCCATCAGGCGAATCCAATGTCAGGCGGATGCCCGCATTGTCGCCCTCAAAAAAGGCTTTAATCTTCCACATTTTGGCATTGAAACCTACGTCACCACCATGCAAGGCGCAGGGAATGCCGCCAGGTGCATTATTAGTGGCAAGCGTGTACTCCTTGCCAAGAAGCGAAAAACGCCCATCAGCGATGCGATTTCCCACGCGCCCGATGAGCGATCCATAGTAGGGATTCTCAAGCCATCCCTCCAACGTATCCGGCCCCACAATGATATTGCGTGGCTGACCATCAGGTCCCGGAACCTTAAACGAACGCACCGTGCCGCCATATTCCAACACCTCCAACTCGGCACCAAGACCGTTTTTCAGTGTGTATTTCAGCACCACAGTGCCATCCGGCAACTTGCCGAACTGCTCAACTTCCACAATGGGATCGGGTTTTACGGTTTCTGCTTCCATAAATAAAGAATCCTTGGCAACGTTTTGTTACACGAACATTACCTTCTATTAGAATACGCTCTTAGCGACTTAAAATCAAGCCTTTTCTTCAGAAAAACAGGCAAAGAAAACAGTAGGGAATATTACACTATTGGGGACGAGCCTGTCGAGTTCAATAGTACCGCGAG
>JAFTHG010000116.1 GCA_017457555.1 Kiritimatiellia bacterium
CTTTGCCTGAGCCTTGTCACCTTTACGGCAAATCAAACGGGCCTTTGCCAAAATCAACTCTGCTGCCAGATAGTGAGGCGTATCTGCTGCCAGAATGGCAGCTTCCACCTCAGCAACCTGCGCCATCGCTTCATCGATGCGGTCCAAAGCCTCCAACGCGCAAATCTTGCCCACCACCGCAATGTCACGGACCGAAGCATCGGTCAGTTCCGCAAGTGCGGCTTCGTAGACGGCAAGTGCATCCTCGTACTCACCTGCGCCATAGAGGCTGCGGGCCAAGTCCAAGCGTGCAAAGGGTGCTGCCGGTGTATTCAGTGCGACAACGCCTTCGTAATCTTCCACAGTTGCTGCGACCGAAAGAGCTTCAACAGCGCCTTCGCGAGCCGTACGGGACTTTTCAAACCAGAAGTAGCCCGCTGCAACAACAGCAATTGCGGCACCGACATACGCCAATGTCTTCGGGCCAGAGTCCTGCCACCAGTGCAACACAGGCAACAGTTCTTCAGGGACACGCGAAACATCGTTCAAGTTAGGCAAATTTTTACCAGCCATGAAGGTCACCTATCTTTATTCAAACTTATTCCTTAACGCGGTCAGCATATTCGCCAGTACGCGTATCAATGCGGATCAAATCGCCTTCGTTGATGAAGAGCGGCACGGGCAATTCATAGCCACCTTCAACGGTTCCGGGCTTCGTGACCTTGCCGGCTGCCGTATTACCACGAACACCCGGATCACACTTAATCACACGACGCTCAATGAAAGAGGGCAGATCAACGTCAATCACACTGTCCTGATAAAGCAATGCATCAACTTCCAAGCCGTCCGTCAAGAAGTACACCTTGTCGCCCAACACTTCCTTTGACACGCGGATTTCATTGTAATCAGCGTCATTGAAGATGTAAACGCCATTGTCTTCATAGGAGAAAACAAGCGGCGTCTGAGCCAAGTCGGGCTTTTCAAAGCGGTCATTTGAACGGAAGGAGCAGCTCTTGCCCGAACCATTCAACATATTACGCAACTTGCAGTTGTAGATTGCCTGTCCCTTGCCGGGCTTGGAGAAGTCAAAATCGGTGATGATCCACGGCTGATCCTCAAACATAATTTTGAGGCCTTTTTTCAGATCTGAAGCTGTATACATGCGTCTTCCTTGTTATTCTGAATTAAAAAATAATGCCTAAAAGTATAGCGCAGTATGCGGTTAACGTCAAATATTTCATTGTAAAACGAATGACTTTTAATTTTATACCTCTCTTATTTCCCACTTTGAAATCGTCAAAATGAGCACCAATTACACGTCATTTCGCTGCATACAAAGTGACACAATGCTATATTTATTGTAGTTTTTCATCCTGAGCGTAACCTTACTTCCCTTATTTTGGTAAAATATACCATTATGTTATCAAGGCTCTCTGTACGCAACCTTGCCGTTGTTGAAACGGCAGAGATTCGCTTCAAACCCGGGCTGAATGTCATCACCGGAGAAACCGGCGCAGGCAAATCTGTGCTGATGGGTGCACTACGCCTCTTGCAGGGAGCTCGAGCAGATCGCACGGTCATCCGAACCGGTGCAGATGAAACCACCGTTTCTGCGCTCTATGAATTAGCAGACACGCGGACTATTGATACTTTTTTGACGGCTTCGGATTTACCGCCTTGCGAAGACGGCATTCTCTTACTGCGGCGCACGTTACGATCAGATGGCACCGGCAGAATCCGAATCAATGACACGCCGGCAACGGCAAGCACCTTGCGGAAACTTGCACCGCTCTTAACCGATATTCACGGTCCAGACGACAACCTCACATTGCTAGACGAGCACTTCCAACTTCAACTGTTGACTGCGTATGCCGGTGCATTACCGGAGCAAGACGCCTATCAGCGTCAGTGGCATACGCTTCAGGCACTTAAGGCCGAGTTACAAGCATTAATCGGCGACCCAGCACAACGAGACTACGAAATTCAACGTTTACGTGACACGTTGACGGATATTAACACCGTGAATCCCACCCTGGATGATGGCGAACTGCTTTTAGAACAACACACCCAGGCCGCGAATACTGAAGCAATTCTTGCAACAGGCAACCAAGTCCTTTCCGGGCTCACAGAGGGTGAACATGCGCTCGCCGAGCAATTGGTAACACTCCATCGACAGTTGCGTGAATTGATTCCACTGTTACCAGAAGCCAATCAATGGTCCATTGAATTAGACGCTATTCAAACCCAACTTCAAGCACTCTCCGGCGCACTCTCAGACCGTTTGTCACACGTTGACACAGACCCTGCAGCTCTCATACAGTTGGAGGCTCGTTTAGGCCAAATCCAGCGTTTACGGCGGCGTTATGGCCCAAGTTTAGAAGATGTCTTGCAGCATCGTGACGAGGTTCAGGCTCGATTGAATGCATTAGCGGATTCCGAAGCAGCAGTATTCAACCTTGAGCAACGAATTGCACAGGCTGAAGTCGCCCTGAATGTGCTTGGGGAAGCCTTCCGTCAAAAGTTGCAACACGCAATTCCCAAACTGCAACAAGCCATCACAGCGGAGTTGCGCGACTTGGGGTTCCTGCAAGCCTCATTCCCAATTCGCCTTGAGGCTTTGGCAGAACCAACGCGTCACGGTTTGGATCGTGTCATATTCTGTTTTGAACCCAATCCCGGCGAAGCGGCACGCCCTCTGGCAGCGATTGCCTCTTCCGGTGAAATTGCTCGTGTCATGTTAGCCATCAAAGTGATTCTTGCACAACATGACGCCACTGCAACACTCATTTTTGACGAACTTGACGCCAATATCGGTGGTGAAACAGCCCGGAAAGTCGGCATCAAATTGCGTACTTTGGCAAACCAAACACAGATTCTTTGCATTACGCATCAACCCCAAGCTGCCGTTTATGGACAACATCACCACTGCGTTCAAAAAACCATTCAGGATGGACGCACCGTCACCACGATTACATTACTGAACAAAGATGCACGCATTCGTGAAGTTGCCCGTATGCTCGGTGGCGAAGATTTTACTTCCGTTACGCGTGAACACGCACTTGAAATGTTACAACACGCTTCACTGGATTGATTTCAGATATGATTCCACTTGCTTCACCTACGCTTTTCCTCTACGGGCCGCCGGCAACCGGAAAGTCCACGTGCGCCCAAAATCTTGCCGTCGCTCTCGCCAAATCTGCGATTGATTTGGATACGCTGATTGAACAACGCCTCGGGATGTCAATCCCCAAAGCCGTTGAACAATTCGGTCAACACTATTTCCGCGACACGGAAACAGCCGTCTTACGTGATTTATGCAATCGTAAGCCCAACGCAGTCGTTGCCCTCGGGGGCGGTGCACTCTTGCGTGACGAAAATCGCAAAATGGCGGAGGCGTGCGGCCCGATCGTGTGCCTCCATACTCCACCTGAGATCTTAGCAAAACGCGTAGAGCGAAAAGCTGGAAGCCGCCCTTTTTCCAAGACCGCCGATAGCCTCTTGAAATTGCTGGAAGATCGCCGGGAACACTACGCGTCATTCCCACTATCGATTCACCTTTCCGGAGAACAGATGCCGCAAGAAGTCTGGCCTAAGGTTATGGCGAAATTAGGCCGTTTCATCGTTTCTGGAATGGGCGCCCCCTATCCCGTGCTCATCGCACCAGATGCCGTCGCCGAATTGCCACGCATTTTAGAGCGGCTTGATCCAAAACCGGCACATCTCCTCATCATTGGCGATTCAAACACCATCCCACTTTACGCACAACGCATTCAATCGGTATTGAATCGTGACGTACCGGCCTTTGAAATCCCAGCAGGTGAAGAACATAAGACGCTGGCGACCGTCAGTAAGCTCTGGGAAGCTATGGGGAACGCCCAATTGGAGCGCAACGACCTCGTGATTGCGCTCGGCGGCGGTGTCACAGGTGATTTGACCGGATTTGCAGCGTCAGCATGGTTGCGTGGGATCCGCTGGCTCAACCTGCCCACAACGTTATTGGCAATGGTCGATGCTGGAATTGGCGGCAAAACCGGTGCTGATTTACCATCGGGGAAAAACCTTATCGGCGCCTTTCATCCGCCGTGTGCAGTGCTGGCCGACACGACAACACTGGCAACGTTATCTGAGAGAGATATTCGCTGTGGCCTTGCCGAAACGCTCAAACATGCGGTTATCGGCGATCCGGAACTTCTGGAAATGCTCAACCATTTCGCAGAAAAGCGAACGGATATTGACTGGCTTACCCACATGGTGATTCGTTCAGCAGGGGTAAAAATCCGTACCATTCTTGAAGATCCCTTTGAGCGCACCGGACGCCGGGCGGCTCTGAATCTTGGGCATACAATCGGCCATGCCGTTGAAGCGGCAAGTGGCTTTACCATCGCACATGGGGAAGCTGTCGCAATTGGGACAGTTGCCGCCGCACGCTTAGCTGGCCACATGAAAATTGCCCCCGAAGCACTGGCTGATACGCTCAAGCGTGCACTTTCAGCATTGGGTCTCCCAACAGAGATCCCAGATACAATGGATGCTGAAACTCTTTACGCCTACTTGTTACGTGACAAAAAGAAAACCGCAGGCAAAGTGCGCTTTGCCCTTCCCTACGCTGTCGGCAATGTCAAAACCGGCATCATCATTCCGGAGCAAGACCTCTATGACCTTCTTGAAAGAAAACGGTTTTAATCTTGACGCTATTGACGAGCAGCGTCTGTTAAGCGATTTCCTCAATGAAATGATGCGTGGCCTTCACGGCGAAGGCGACCTGCCAATGTTGCCCTCAGGTATTTTACTTAAACAGGATGCACCACGAAATGTCACCGTTCCAACGTTTGATGTAGGTGGTACAAACTTGCGTTCTGCGCGCGTCACATTTGATGCTCATGGGAAGGTAACTTTCACGAATATTCAACGTGGTCGCATGCCGGGATCATATGGTTTAGTGGACATGGCAACCTTTTACAGTCAACTCTGCGACACGCTTCAGCCCAATCTTTTTGCACACGAACGCTTTGGTTTTTGTTTTTCCTACCCAACCACCGAAGATGGTACTCTCCTTTTTTGGACGAAAAAGATTCAAGCACCGGAAATTCCCGGTCGTAATGTAGCCCAAGACCTGCTGACTGCATTAGAAGAACGTAACCTGAACAATTGTTCTCTTCAAATACTGAATGACACCGTAGCAGCATTACTTGCCACTTACACGCTTCCAGAAGCCCAATCTGCGGCAGGTATCGTAGGGTTTATTTTGGGGACTGGCACGAATACTGCTTATACGGAAATCACCGATAATATTACAAAACGGCCCCATCTTCCCCGGGCAAAACAGATGCCTATCAACTGTGAGTCTGGGAATTTTAACCGTTTCCCAAAATCGGCCTTTGACCTCGCTTACGAAAAAAAGTGTGGTAACGGCCATGGCCAATGGGAACACTGCATTTCAGGTGTTCATTTAGGCTCGCTTGGCACGCTTGTCCTTCACGCAGCGGCAGAATCGGGGCTGTTACCCACAGCCAAAGAAACATTACTCGCCCGCGAATTCACCAATATTGAATTGGACACATACTGCTCCGGCACCAATCCTACACTCTTCCCCTACTCCGAAGAAGAGGCTTGCATGATTCGCCAATTACTGTTACCGATCTACGAACGTGCCGCTCTCTTCGCTGCTGTGAATATCGCAGCAGCAGGAATCGCTTCTGCCCGGGCAAGAGGTAAACAGGAAGGTACGATTTGCATTAATGCCGATGGTTCAACGTTTTGGAAAACGTCTACCATCCCATTTGCTGAACGAGTCACGCAACATGTAACCCGACTTTTGACGCCGTACAACTACACTTGTAACATTGTCAGGGTTGAAGAAGCGCCGCTCCTCGGAGCAGCCCTTGCCGCTTTAAATGGATGACCTATGCCTACCCTTAACCGTCATTTTATTGGAACAGACAACGCAACACCGGAATTAATCGTCCGCTGGTGCCAACAGCAGTGGCCAACCCACTTGCCTTCGGGGTTACTTTTCTGCGTACCGACATCTTTGGCAATGCGCCGTCTGCGCGATGCACTTACTCGCGCCTACCACGCATTTCATGGCGTTCGCTTCACCCTTCCTGCAGGCTTAGTAACATACTTTATGTCACGGACGATGTCAGACATCGCGACACCAACCGAACAACTCAGTGCCTGGGATAAGGTTTTTGACTGGTTACAAACTGAAGACGCCCAAAATCTTGTTGCAACCTGGTTGTTTCCCGGTGAAAAAGCATGGCTGAGTCGTCCTGCCGCCCGTTATGCTATTGCACAACGATTCATTACACTCCGTGCCACGTTGGCAGAGGCTGTGCTTGATTTTACCTCAACTGCACAGCATCCCCAAACGCAACTTCTTGAGTCGCGGGAGCGTAACCGCTGGGCTGCGCTTGAAGCGTTGGAAGCCAAATATCGCGAAACGCTTTCAACGGCAGGCTTGGTTGATCCGACCGATGTACAACTTGCCTGTTTCCAAAATCCAACGCCACAATCAATTGAGTCCCAAGCTGATTGGCGGTTAATCGTTGCCTGTGTGCCCGACATTATGCCGGCACTTTCAAAATTATTTGAAGCTGCTCCTGTATGTGACATTCTCATTCAAGCGGAAGAAGCAAACGCCGATGCCTTCACAAACATCGGTGCACCAGCGCCAGCGTATTGGCAACATACGCCCCTTCATCTTCCGGATACGGCTATCCAAATCGCAGAAAATCCTGCCGATGAAGCCCATTGCATTGAACACTTTTTGACACAAAGCGGCAGCCTTAATCCTGCAGACATCTGTCTTGGAGTGCTCAACCATGAGGTAATGCCGACCCTAACAAGTACCTTTGCGACTCATGACATCCAGATTTTTGAACCAGACCCCATCCGGCTAACCGATCAGCCTGCGGTGCGCTTGTTGCAAACGCTCTTCCAACTCCATCAAGAGAGCCGCATCGATTTTATTCGTCCCCTGTTATCCTCTTCCGAGGTTACAAACCTCTTCGACACATCGTATACGCAATTGCGTACCGACTATAACGAACTGATCGAACAACATCAGCCGACTACGCTTCAGGATGCCCTCCAATTCACTCCAGAAGACGCCCCACTCCATGCGCTGTTAATGAAGATTCAACAGTGGCTTCATCAGATTCATGCGGATCCCAGCGAAGGGTCCCGTGCAATCCTAACCGAATTATTCGGAGCGGCACATGCAGATCCTGTTAAGCATGCGATCCTGTTTTCTACGCTTGAAACGTTGCAACAACTCTTTCAGGAAATTTCCACCATCCGCTTACCCGATACGCAACCATCGATAGCACTGCTAGATGCACGTCTGCGTCAAATCACGCTTCATCCTATTCGTGGTGCCTCTGACTGTTCTTATGAAGGGCGTCTTGAGATTTTATGGTCTTCAGCCAAGGTTTTCGTATTTTCAGGTTTGAATGAGGGCCTCTTCCCCGACACTACGTTTGAAGATGCGTTCCTGCCAAATCACTTCCGAACACAGCTTGGATTACGCGCAGACCACACGCGAATCGCACGTGACGCTTATCTACTTGAAACCCTCTGTAAACGCATCCCGGAAAGGAATATTCTCCTGATCTGCAGTCGCATCAATCAAGGGGGCGAATGGTTAAAACCCTCCCGTCTTTTCTTCCAGTGTACACCCGAACAACGTAAAGCACGCGTTCAAAAGCTTTTTTTAGAGGCCCCTACTAAAACTGTGCCGTTAGGAGCCACATCAGCAATCAAACTTACCTCTGCGTTAGACACTTGGGCTGAACAGCCACAGATTAAGCGTCTGTCAGCCTCGGCGATTCGCACATTCTTAACCGCTCCAATTGATTTTTGGATTCAATATGTCTTAAAACTCAAGGACACATCGCCTCTGCCAAGCGGCGTCCCTGAGAATCTGTTTGGCACGTTAATCCATAGCACATTAGAGCAACTTCCAAAGGTCAAAAGTGCTGATCCAACAGAAATTGAAGCGTTTTTAGTAGCGACCTTTACTGAGTTATTTGCCCAACAGTATGGCACGTCCCCGAATACAGAATTGCTTGCCGTTCGGCGTGCAGGAATAAAACGTCTTCAAAGCGCTGCTCAATGTGAAGCAGAATCCCGGTTGCAAGGTTGGGAGACCCACTATATTGAAGGAAACACCCGAAATACTTCCTGGGAAGTAACATTAGATGTTGATGGTCGCCCGATTACCCTTTATGGGAAAATCGATCGCATTGATTATAATGCCTCCACTGGAACGTGGCGTATCATTGACTA
>JAFTHG010000117.1 GCA_017457555.1 Kiritimatiellia bacterium
GCACTCGCAAGGCTCGATTTGGGTACGTGGCAAGCGTGTGGGGCGAATGCTTAAATGCAAAATGCTTCGTGTGCCCAGACTCGTCGCCGCAGCTCTGCCAAGCATATGGGTGGCGGTGCCACAGGGACGCGTGCACTCGCAAGGCTCGATTTGGGTACGTGGCAAGCGTGTGGGGCGAATGCTTAAACGCAAAACGCTTAGTATGCCCAGACTCGTCGCAGCAGCTCTGCCAAGCATATGGGTGGCGGTGCCACAGGGACGCGTGCAGCATTACCAGACAGAGAAGACCTCTAATCTCTAAATCTTATAGAAACCGCCGTGGCAGACCCACGCTCCGCAATCCCCACACGCTTTTTTCCACTCCTCTACGGCAAGGTGCAGGAGGGGTGTCAGTAGAGTTTTTTGCCGTGGACGGTGAATTTCCGGAAGTGCAGAAACGTTTTGGCATCGGCGTTTCCGGTCCAGGTGACACGGACGAAGCGGCCTTTGACGGGTGGGAAGGTGAATTGCCACGTTTCTTGTGAGGTGGTGGCGTTTGCGACCTTTTTCCAGTCTTTGCCATTCTGGGAGATGGTGACGTTGAAGGGGACTGCGCGGCTGTTATTCTGTGTATGAATGTTTTCAATATAGACGGCGCTGATGTCGGCCATTCCGGGCAGCTCAACTTCGGCCCATGGGGCAGATTCTGAGGCGGTATGGAAGTTGCCAATCGCGGTTTGACCATCAATGACTGCGCGGTAGTTTCCGGGTTGGTCCCAATTGGAGGTAGTAGACGTCCGCAAGAGGCCTTTATCGGAGAGGAGCGGTGCTTGCGTGAAGGTGAGTTTCAACGGTTGACGGGAGGCCGGTGGGCGGAGGGTGTTGCAAAGATCGCTCAAACGTTGGAAAGCGGTGAGGTTACCTGCTTCTGAGGCTTTGCGGATGGCACCATCCAAAAAGTTACCCATATCGGCGGCAGCACCCTTTTCACGCAGGACGTCGCTCACAATGGCCACATACTGTTGGGCTAATCCGTCCTCTTTGAGGAAGACTTCGCCACCCCAGCGCATCACAATGCCAAAGGCATCCCGGGTGTCAAACTGACCGGACAATGCGCCTCGGAAGAGGGTAAGTTTCTGGGCATCGGTCTTCAACAGCGTCGCCTGCTGCTTCAAGATGGCGGCGAAGTCGCAGAACTCTGCCACGGGGCGGTCGTCTTGACGGATAATCCCGTGCCACGCTGCCAGCTGTTGCGCCAGAGCGTCCTCTCCTTTTGCTTTCTGAATGGCGGGGATTGCGGTGCGCGATAAGAGATCCCACGCCGGCCGAGGATGGTTGGCCAATCCCTTTACTACCGCCTCAGCAAAGGTGATCCACGCCTCTGTGGGGGCACCTTTTGCCTGTGCGAGCCATTTTTCCCAAGCGACAAAGAGGTCGTAACCGGCGGGTGCTTTATGTGCAGCCCGGGCAAAGGCCGCCATACGTTCGGTGGAGAAAGCAACGGTTGGGGTTGCGTCCAGCGAGAGACCGCGGCCACCGCCATAGTTGAAGTAGCGCACCTCAAAGGGATGTTTGCCGGGAGCGAGCAGCACCACGGCCTCTTTCGCCGGAGACATCCCATGACAACCATCATTTGTGATGAGCACTTTGCCATCCAGTGTCAGGTCAGCGCCATCATCACTGGCCAGCGTAAAGCGCACTTCGGTGGGGCGTTTGACTTCATACGTGCCATTCCAGACCAGCAGTGTGCGCTCCAAGAGCCCCTCCCCACCCTGATCTGCAGTAAAAGAGCGAACGTTTTTATCCTCACGCGTCAGCGGTGGCAGGGCTGTGGATTTGGGCAACGTGCGTTCGTTCCAATTGGCATAGATTTTACAGGTCATCGGCGAACGCACCACGGCGGGTTCGCTCCGCAGACGTGCCACTTCGGCCTTCCAGAAAAGACGCAGGGCCTCTTTGCGCGAAGGCGCGAGGAAGAGGTCGGCAGCCAGTGGCAGGTAGTCAAAGGAATAGTGCCACATCTGGAAGTGTGCGCCAGTGTAAGGATTGACGTTGTAGCAGAGCCACCAACGCTTTTCCGATGGGACAAAGAGCGAATAGGCGCAGTGGGCGGGTTGGCCACCGGGGGTAGAGGGTAAGCCATGCGCTTTGGCCGCGAGGCTACCGTAATAGGAGAGCGAACCGCAAACGCCGCCGACCTTGCGCGATGCTTCCCGGCGGTTGTAGGCATGATCCCACGGAACATAATAGTGTGCGCCATGGATGGAATCGCCAAAGAAGTTATCCAGACGATAAGGCGCATACCAACAGACCCCGGAATAAGCGCGTGGCGGCACATTGTGGGTCTTAGCCAGCCACAACAGCTCCTCTGCGGTCGTCTGACCCGGCGTTACAACATAGCGCAACAGCCCAACAGGGAGCTCCTCAACGCCCCGCACGAGCAATTTACGGGCACGAATATCGGCCAGAGCCACCATTAATCGGAGCACCGCTTCGCGGTTTCCTTCACCGGCATTGAGCGCGGCGGCGGTCGCCCACTTCTTTAATCCACGGTCGGTCAGCGGCACCTGCCAGGCGATTTCCTCCAATATCAGGAAGCACGCATCCCACGAAGGCTTGGCTGGGCCACTGCCAAAGAAATCCTCAGCCCACGTTTGATCCGAGAAGAAGCGTTCCAAAAAGGCAGCACCACCCCTGCGCTGACGGATGGTTTCAATGGTTTCAGGGCTTAACATCAGGGAGGCATAGGCGTAAACCGGAATCGTTTTATTGATGGTCAGAGGCTTCTTCGCCTGCAATTCCAACCCGATACGCGGCTTTAAGGCAAGCGGTTGAGGACGGACATTCATCTCCTCGCCCACCGCTTCGCCCATCAGTTTGAGCATGCCCTGTGCACCCTGCCCGAAGTGTGTGGTGGGATCCATAGCAACCACCTCACGCAACAAGGCTACATTCGCCTGATGGTGATTCTTTTCATGGCGGTATAAGACAAAGGTATGCA
>JAFTHG010000118.1 GCA_017457555.1 Kiritimatiellia bacterium
CCTCGGTTGAATTGCGGAAAGCCGGCGCACGTGCCACAGCCATACCCGCCACGAAAGCACCCACAATCAGGTTGACACCCAGCACTTCGCCAATTAACACGATGCTCAGTACCACCAAAAGGAAGAAGGTCACCTTGGTTTCATCGCCATGCGGCAGGAAGTGTTCCACCAGCTTCCAGAGCAGCGGCACCACCCACATCACGGCCGCCACAAAGAGTACAATCAGGAGGATGAACGCCGGCGTAAACCACACGCCCAACCACGATAAATCCATGCGTTCCAGAATTGAAATCCCCTCAATAATGGACGCCGTGTCACTCTGCATTGACTTCAACTGCACGCATACCGCCAGCAACACCAGAGATAAAATATCGGTAATCACCGTAGACGACAGCACTGAAATGCCAAAGCGCGTACGCACCAACCCCATTTCGCGGATTACCGGGAAGACAATACCAATGGAGTGTGAAGCAAAGAGCGAGGCATACACCCACGCACTCAACGCATTATTGCGATCAAAGAGCCAGTAGACAAAATAACCTGCAGCCGCCGGCAGCGCAAAGGTCAGAATCGAAAGCGAAGCCACCGCCCGCTTTTCATTGACCAACATCTTGAGATCCGTCTCCGCTCCGGCCAGTGCCATCAAAAAGACCAGCCCCAGGAAACCGAGCGCATCCACAATCATGTGCAGCATCTTCCCATCCACGTTGGACGGGATCCAATTCGCAATCCCCGTGAGCACATCGCAACCATGCGGCCCAATCAAAATGCCCACCGCCATAATTGCCACCACAGAGGGAATATGCCACTTCCGAAACACCACCGGTACCACCGCAATCAATGCGATCATCACCAAAAAAGCAATAAGATATGTAAACTGATCCATAATGATGCATTATAGCATAGTTTAGTGCCGACAACGTTGAGTAAATCCGCCTATTTTAGTGTATTTAACTGTTCTCTATGCGCTTAAACAGCGGTTCGTCAACGTACAGACCGACACCCACCGCAAATACTTCTCAACGCCCCAAAGAGAGCGAAGCATCAGACGAAGTGATCCTTTCGCTGAGTCCGCTTTAAGCGTAGGCACGCCCCAAGGACCCCTGCTCTTTTTCTGTCGCTCCGCTATGGAGATGATAGCACAGGAGGAGGTTTCCGGCAAATCGCGTGAGCGTGTATGGAAAAAGTTATCAACAATTTTACGGCGAAAAACCGGCGTTTTTGGGCCAAAAAGTCAGCGAAAAGGCGGGTCAATTTCAGCGACTTTCATCTCCAGTTTCAGCGAAATTACCACCTGTCTTTCAGCGAAATTGGAGTTATCAACAGGCCAAATCGTGTTGATAAGTCGGGCATATTGCACCAAGGAAGCCGCTGTAGCCGAGTTGATTGGAAGCAATTTTCAGCATAAGTCACTGACACTCAAAGCCTTATGCAGAAAAGTACATCGCTTCAAAAAGAGCACTTTTGAGGGCAAAAAACGTATTTCCGCTCCAAAAACCGCCCTATCAAAAAAAGTTTTCAACAGGGCAAAAAAGAGGTAAAAAGGGCGAAAAAACGCCCGACCTGCGTCAAAGAAACGGCTACGCCACAGTGACAAGAGCGCTCACAAGGCTCGCTTTTCGTGGCGCGTGCGCTCGCAGCACTGCCAGACATAGAAGACCTGGCATTTCTATAATCTCTAAATCTCATAGAAAACCGCCGTGGTAAACCGTGTGCAAAGGAGCCCAGCCCTGAAAGGCGGCAGATGATAGCCGGGGGAGAAGCAAATGTAACGAGCAGTAACCCCCGTCTGCCCACTGTCACCCTTTCGGGGCTGATTTACCACCGCTTGACCTATGCGCTGCTGCTCTTTCAGGGCTGATTCACCACCGCTGGACCATCGTTGAATCAGCCGAATCTTTAGCTCTTGCAGGGCTTGCTATCGTTGTTTAAGCATGATGCGAGGGGTACATCATGCCCTTCCTTTTAAGATCCTCTTTCTGAATCGCTGCGACTGCTATCTGCACCCTGTTTCAACACAACCTGACGCAATGCTCCTGCATTCCGGAGGATA
>JAFTHG010000119.1 GCA_017457555.1 Kiritimatiellia bacterium
GGTGTGGGCCGCTTCACAAACGTGTCCAACCGAACGTCTCCTATCAGCGACCGCGGTCAATGGAACGCCCTTTCCAATTGATGAGACACGCGGCATCCCTCCTGCGATTTTTGAAGGCACGCTTGCAACGCTCTCTGAAAGTGGATTGACCCGCTTTCGGAGACGCATGTGTGGCGGTGCCTCGGCAATGACAGCCTTTCTTCAACATGCTCCCCGGCGCGATTTGGAGGACTTGCGCACTGAATTGGCAGCTCTTGGTGAAGCGATTCGGTCACGTCCTGCCCGTCCTTTCCCGTGGAGCACGGCATGGGGGTCAACGCACGATAAGATTTTTCCCATTGCGGCACAACAGGCTGCCTTCCCCACCCTGCAGACCTGCGAGGGAGAGCACTGGAACCCAACACTCTTTGAACAGTTACTGAAAGGAACGCTTGCGTGAGAGGTGCCGGTGCACTGATTAATCGCTTTGCCCGAGCCGTAACGACCTACGAACAGCAGGCGTCTGTGCAACGTGAGGCGGCAGAACACTTGGCCGACTTACTGGGACAACACTTTCACACCCTTGCGCCACGCGTGTTGGAGATTGGGTGTGGCACAGGATTTCTTACCCGTCTGATTGCGACACGCTTTGCGCCATCGGAGATGGTGGTGAATGACCTCTGCCCGGAAATGGGGGTCTGTTTTGCCAATGTCCCCCGCACCACTTTCTTGCCCGGTGATGCCCAAACACTTCAATGGCCGGGCATCTTTGACGCAGTAGTCTCCTCTTCTGCAATCCAATGGTTTAGTGACTTGCGAGCTTTTGCTTCCCGATGCGCGGCAATTCTGCCTAAAGGAGGCCTTTTAGCTGTTTCGGGTTTTGGCCCAGCCACGTTGGAAGAAGTGCTGCACTTGTCAGGTCATGGATTGAATTATTTAGACTTTGAAGCCTTTCAAGCGGTCTTCTCGGAGGCCTTTACGCCTCTGGCAAGCGAACGTAAGCGGTGTACATTGCACTTCAAGAGCGGTTGGGATGTTTTGCGACACTTGAAAGAAACGGGTGTAACGGCGACAGGAGCAAGTGAACGTGCCATTTGGACACGACACCGTTTAGCCACCTTTGTGACAGATTATCACGCACAATTCCCTGACGACATGGGAGGGGTGCGGCTGACGTATGAACCCTTTTGGTTTGTAGGAGCACGAAAATGATGGCACAACAACACCTCCTCCGACACCTTCTTGCTGGTAGTGTGTTCTTGATGACACTTATTACCGCAGTGAATGGTATCGCAGCCGTTCCTACAAGTGTGCGTTTGCGGCCGGTGAAAGAAAATGAATGGTCAAAGGATCTTAATCTGCAGGCAGAGGTGTCACTCACCCTAAGTGCTGAGGAAATTCCCGGTTTTTGTGACCTGATTCTCCGTATGGACGAACTCTGCTTGCGTGTCGCACAACGCCAGAAAGCACACGAACAGTGGTTGGCACTGACGGGTGAAAAGGAAGAAATTGAAACCAAAGCCCGTTCGCGCTTTGATCTCCTTTGGCAAGACCGTGTTTATCGCTTTGACTATTTCGGCAAATTAATGCTGGACCAGCGCTTTATTGACATCGAAGATACCGAGCTGATCAGTCGCTTTGAAACACAGTATCGCACCTTTTTGGCCAATTCAGAGTATGCCAAAGCTGAACGTACCAAGCCTAAAGAGCAACCCCAAGCCAAGGTGCTTTCTGTGCCCATCTTCAACGGATTTGAAGATGACCGTTATCAACAGCATGATGCACTTATCTTGAAACTCGTCACCGAATTCAATGCTAATCGGGCCGCTTGGGCAGGTGCTACTCCGGGCTCTAAAATTGAGATTCCTGAACTCAAACCTGCACTGGTCAAGGCATTGATGTTGGAAGAATCTGGAGGAAATGGTCCACGCTCACGGGAAGCCTGGGCTCGCGATCCTCTCCAAGTCAATGGTCCGGGCGACTGGGATGAATCCAAAGCCGCACTGGGACTGCGCCGCCCTAAAAAGCGAAATGAGGGAACGCTTGAAAACAATCTACGCGCGGGCATCAAGTATCTGGTTCGCAAAGGTTTTGGCACTTCCGGCAAGCCGGTGGCGCACCGCACAGGTGTCTATTTCGACTCCTGGCGCACGGCACTGAAACGCTACAATGGCCGTAAAGATCGGTTACACGATGGTCGTTCCTACCGGGCAGCCTATGCTGATCGCATTTTACGTCGTTCAAAACTGCCCGACCGATTTGTGCCTATCGCGCA
>JAFTHG010000120.1 GCA_017457555.1 Kiritimatiellia bacterium
GGTGGTTGGACTGGGGTTTGGCGGGGGGGGTGTCGCCGGGGGCGTTTTTGGGGATGGTGGCGGGGGTGAGGGTGAGATTGGAGATTTTTTGGAGGTCGTAGAGTTTCCAGGTATTGGAGGGGGAGGCGTTTTTGGTGAGTTCGTAGGCGCGCAGGAGGGTTTTATGGGGGGAGGCTCAGGGTGAGGGACATCCGCAGGGGGCGGCAGAGGCGACAGACGACGGGGGCGAAACCTTGAAAAATCAGGATTTCACGGGCAGTCTCACGCGTGAGAACGCCCGTGAAATGACTCAGCGAGGCGCTAACGGAGGGTCACTTGCTGCGGGTGGTTGGAATGCTGGGATGGGCCTGAAGGGGTGGCTTGCGAAGGCGGCACCGGAGGTGAATTATAAGACGGCGATGCGCTTTTTGGCGGTGGCGGAGAAGGTGGATGAGGTGTTGCCTGCGGGCTCAGATGAGGGGCTGGTGCGGGATTATTTGGCGGGGAAGAGTGCGCGCTCGCTTCTGGGCGGTAAGCGTGAGGGTGCGGGGCGTAAGCGTAAGGATTATGCTGCGGCTTTAGGGGCTGCGCCTGAGGTGGCGTGGAAGGAGATTGAGGAGCCGCTGGCGGCTTTAAATGAGCTGATTGTGGTGCAGGAGCGTCATGCGGTGCTTTCGGCGGTGGATCGTCAGACGCTGCTGGGTGCGCTGCAGATGCTTTTGGAGACGGTCAGCGCGATTTGATTTTTTTTGGACGGGGCTACGCCCCTGAGGGCTGTCAGCGCAGCCCTCGGCTAAACAGAAGAGAAGTGAGAGATGGACGCACTGATTCCTGCAGAGGATTTACGTTTGCTGGTGAGTCACCTTCCTGCGCGGAAGGTGGCAGAGCTGCGGGCATGGGCGGAGGTGTGTGAGCGCTTTTTAGCGGTTGACTCAGAGGCGCGTGCATTGGTGGCGAAGCGGCTGGCGGAGGAGTTTGCTGGGGAGATTACGGGAGGGCTTTCGCTGAAGACGATTTATCGTCGGGCGGCGAAGTATCGCGTGCAGGGGTGGCGTGGACTGCTTTCGGCCTATGATCTGCGCTTGACGCAGGCTGAGGCTGGCGTGGGGGTGGGCACGAACGGAGCCTTTTTGACCTATTGGCAGGGGTTGTGCGGTCAGTATCAGCGTGGGACGGCGGCGGCCTTTCGGGGACTCATCGATGCGCTGCGCAGTGGGCGTGAGATTCCCGGTTATGGGGATTGGCGGGCGATTTTTCGGAGTGAGTTTCCGGAGCGTGCGGTGCCAGAGGTGTGCCCCTATCGCATCGGGGTGCTCTTGCCGGCGGGGTGGAGTCAGGCGAATCTGAACCGCCACAAGCCCAATCGTTACGCCCTGCGTGCGTTGCGCACGGGGGCGCTCTCGGCGGCGAATTTATTGCCGATGGTACCGCGCACACGCGCGGGGCTGAAGCGGGGGCAGATTATTGAAATTGACGATATGTGGCACGATGTGAAGGTGCGCTATGGGAACCAGGCGGCCGATCGGTGTATTGAGTTGGCGATGATTGACGTGGCCACGGGTTACCGCAGCTACATTTTAAAACCCATCCGCAGGCGCGAGGATAACACGCGCGAACTCGTGATGCCACGGATGATGCCCTATCTTTTAGGTTATTGGTTGGTGTGCCAGGGCTACCGCGCTGAAGGGGCGCTCATCTGTGGCGAACATGCCACGGCGGCCCTTTCGGCGCACCTCAAACAGGCGATTGAGGATGTGACGGAGGGCAAGGTGCGCTTTCAAGCGGGCGGCATTTTGAGTAAGCCCCTTTTAAAGGGTCTCTACGATGGTCGGCCGCGCGGGAACTTTCGCTTTAAGGCGCGCTTGGAGGGGAGTCATGCGTTGGTTCATTCGGAGCTTAGCGGCGTGCCCGGTCAGGTGGGTTACACCCGTGACAATGCGCCTGAAGAATTGTATGGACGCGATAAGGAAGAAAAGGCGCTGCAGCGCATTTGCGATGAGCTTGCAGCGCGTGATGCAGGCTTAGCGGCGCGCCTGCAGTGGCCCTATATCCCCTATGCAGACTATGCGCAGTTGGTAGCTGAGGCGGTGGCACGGATTAATGGGCGCACGGTGCACGCGCTGGAGGGTTGGGAAGAGCAAGGCTTTGTAACGGGGTCTTTCCGAGCCGGTGATGGCGAGCCGTGGCAGGATTTGAGCGCGCTTGAGCTTCTGCCGGTGGCGGTGCGCGAGGCATGGCATCAGGAATTGGCGGCCCATCCCGAACATTTTAGGACGCGCAGGCTTTCACCTGCCGAGGCCTGGGCGGCGCGCGCCGGGGATGTCATCACGGCGGGGCGATGGGCGATGCCGCTCATTTTGGGCGAGGCTTTAGCGGTGGCCTGCACGGTGAGCGAACAGTGTACTTTTCGCGTGAAGGATGATGAGATTGACTTAGATTTGACCTATGCCGCGGTGGTCCATGATGAGGATGGGCGCGAGGTGCTTCTGCAGCGCGGAGAGCGTCTGCAGGTGTGGGTGAATCCTTTAGAGCCGGGCGTGGCCTATGTGGCAGTGAAGGGCGTCTATCAGGGGACGGCACCCGTGATGGTGGCTGGGCACCAGGATGACGTGGAGAGCCTGAAGCAGAACTTGGGCATGCGCAGTAAGGTGCAGGCACTTGAGAAGGCGGCGATTGCCCCGCTTTTGGAGGCGCGTAAGGCTGAGCGCACGGCGCGGCAGGAGCAGAATGCCCGCGAGATTGAGGCGGCGAGGAAAGCAGGACAGGTGCCCTGCTGCTCAGATAAGACAAAGGTGCGCGACTGCTCAGATAAGACAAAGGCGGGCAAGCCGATTGATTTAGATGATTTGATCATGAATTAACAGAAAGAAGGAGACAGAGATGAGTAATCCCCTAACGACAGCCCCGACTACGGTGAGTTTTACCTCGGCCGATCGTGTGGCGCTTACGATGCAGGCTTTGGACCTGCTGAGTCCAGAAGAACGCGACCTCGTGGTGTGGTTCGCCGGTGAGGTGCGCCGCAATTCGTGGAGCCATGGCGAGGCGGGCAAGCGCATTGGCATTGATGGCTCGAACATCGGGCGTATCTTTAATGGTAACTATGCCGGTAATTGGCAGAACGTCTTAGAGAAGATTCGCACCTTTCGCCATCTCCAGGCCGAACGCGAAAAGATGACGCGCGCAGAATTTGTGGAGACGAGCGTCTGGGAACGGGTTCGGCAGACCTGTGACATGGCGCTGATTAACCAGATGCCTGCGATTTTGATCGGCGTCTCGCAGATTGGTAAGACCCACGCCTTAAAAGAGTACATGCGCCGCAGCCATCACCTGGTGCGCTATGTGCGCATTCCTGCTGGGGGCACGCTGCGCGATACGCTCTTTGCGATTGCCGATGCCTGTGGCGTGGGCGCGGGCGTGAATGCCCTGCGCGTGAGAGCGCGCATTTTGAGTGCGCTCAATTCGCGCACGCTGCTCATTATCGACGAATTGCACCAATTGACTTTGGCCAAGCCGATGACGGCGGTGAAGGTGATGGAGTTTATTC
This sequence comes from Kiritimatiellia bacterium, assembly GCA_017457555.1. Classification (GTDB taxonomy): domain Bacteria; phylum Verrucomicrobiota; class Kiritimatiellia; order RFP12; family DVOR01; genus Spyradenecus. Next base: position 3,524 of record JAFTHG010000120.1, read on the forward strand.
GGGAGATTTTGGATGAGACCGGGTGCGGTCTGGTGGTCTGCGGTACGCGCGCCCTGCAGCAGGAGCTTCTCCAGGGCCAGATGGCGGCATGGTTGGACCAATTTGAGCAACGCTGCATCACGCGCACGGTGCTCGATGACCGCTTGAGTGATCGCGATATTGGGAAGGTTGCCGAGGCCTATGGCGTGGCCGAGAAGCCCGATGGCGACACATTAAAGGTGCTGCGCACCCTGCGCATGAACCGCCTCGTCAAACTCTTAATGCTCGCGGGCACCTTGGCTCGGAAGCAGGAAATGCCCACCACATGGGACCACTTTATGGCGGCCTATACGGCGGTGAATCGGTAAGGAGTTAGTATGAAATGTGAGAATGCGGCCTGTCAATGGCATCGGGCAGATTTGCCCAATGGATGCCAACTCTTTAATCAGCAGCAGATTTGCGCGTGTAAATCCTGCTTGTATCGTGAAACCAAGAAGAAAGAAAAGAAAGGGAAAAAGTATGGACATGCAACAAGTCGAACAATGGATGGCCGAGGTGGCCATGGCTGATGCCGCTGAGCGTAAACTCACCGCGCAGATGGATGCTGAACTCACCAAGGTGCGCGAAAAGTATGCCGCTGCCCTGGAGGCGGAACAGCGTCGCAAGACGTTGGCCGAGGAGGAGCTTGCCTCGTGGGCAGGTCTCAATAAGGAGGCCTTTGGCGCGAAGCGGAGTCTTAAATTGGTGCACGGTGTGATGGGTTGGCGCCTCGGTACACCTGCCTTAAAGCTGCGCAGCCGCATTAAGTCGGATATGGCCTTCGAGAAGGTGAAGCACTTCTATCCTGAGTACATCCGCACGAAGGAGGAGGTCAATAAGGAGGCGATTTTGGCGGCCTATGCCGGTAAGCAGATGGATGATGACACCCTCGCGGCGTGTGGCTATCAGGTGCGCCAGGAGGAGCGTTTTTACGTGGAGCCAAAAACCGAAGAGGAGGCTTGAGATGGACTTGACGAAAGAGGAGTATGAGCGCCTGATTGAGCTTCAGGCGGTGGCTTTAGAGAGCGCCGAGCGGAGCTTGGCCACCCTGCGCGAGGAGCATGAGAGATTGAAGAAGGAACTCCACCGCGCCCAGGCTGAGGTGCGTCGCTTGGATGCAAAGTTGGGAGCGGTCACGTTATGAAGCAGCAGTTTTATCGCGTGCGTTTATTGCGTTATCCCTTTACCACGTGGGATTGTTTGGCAACCTCGATGAGTGACGCTAAGGCGCAGGTTTTGACCAATGAACCCCACCTCAAGGCGGGGGATCTTGGTGTAAGTGTGCCGGGTGGCCGCCCGACCTTTCCGGAGGATGACGAATGAAGCTCTCAAGTGAACAGACGCGCCTCTTTTGGCGCACCTTTAAGCGTGCGTGTGAGGTACACGCTGTGCCCAAGGCGCAGGAGCGCACCTTCCGTCAGGGGCTGATCTTTGATGCCATTGAGAAGACGAGCCTCACGCAGGTGAAGCCGGGGCGTGAGTTTGATGCGGTCATGCTCGCCCTGGCACGTTTGGCTGGAGATATGGAGCTCGTGGACCACTTTAGTGCCTCGCCGAAGCGGCGTATGGCGCATTTGGCCGAGAAGTACGTGACGAATTTCCTCTGTTTGCGCGATCGGGTCAGTTACCTCAAGCCCTTCTACGTGCGCAGTTACCTCGCAAGCATGCTGGAGCGCCGCAATGGCTGCACCTTTAATCCAGCCCGTGAGGATTGGTGGGAGGCGTGTTCGGAGACCTCGCTGGAGTTTCTGATGCGCGCGAGCGCCATCGCGCTGAAGCGCGAGAAGGGGAAGCCCCCCGCCGCCACCAGCAACTAGCAACTAGCAATCAGCAACCAGCCACCTTTCGGGGTGGCTTTTTGTTTAGGGTGTCTACACCGTCCATGGTTACCTTTTAAAAGGTACGCCCCTGCGCGATAATGGGGGCATGAATGAACGCATTGGATTACCGAGTGAGGTCAAAGCAGGAGAAGCACTTGAGGTGCAGCTCTCGCCCTATGGCCGTTTCCCAAATGTGACTGACGATGGCGAGCGCATCGTGCATGTCTGTGATCGTGCCGCCTTTGAGTGCGTGGTGGCCAATTTCTCTGAGGAACTGCTCGTGGATTTTGAGCATGATTCTGAATTGGGCGGGCCCACGACGGCTGCCGCGTGGGTGCAGAAGGTCTTTATTGATGATGAAATGGGCCTGATGGCCGTCTTTAAGCTCACGGATTTGGGCGCGGAGGCAGTCACGCAGCGCAGACTGCGCTTCCTCTCGCCGGTCTGGACGCTCGATGAGGCGATGCGTCCAGAGCGTCTGATTTCAGTGGGCCTTACGAATAAACCCAATCTCCCTGTGCGTCCGCTCCTCAACCGAGCGCCGGGGCTTCGTAACGTTGAGGATAAAGGACAAACCAAGATGAAAGAACAACTCATCGCCCTTTTGGGCCTTGCGGCAGAAGCCTCTGATGAAGAGGTGATTGCGGCCGTCCAGGCTCTCAAGCAGGAAAATGATGCCTATGCAGAAGCTGCGCTCAATGCAGAAGCAGAAGCCGTCGCAGACGAAAACGCAGAACGCATCGCGAATCGTGCTGAATTCGTCAAGTTCTACTGCGCGAACCGTGAAGCCGCGCGTGCCTTCTTGGGCACCTTGCGTGTGCCGAATAAGGCACCTGCACAGCCTAAGCAGCCTGTGTGCAATCGTGCTGTGGCCCAGCAGCCCACGGAAGGCTTCGCGACCTGTAAGACTCCCGAAGAGCGCATCGCGTACATTCAGCAGCACTATTAATCTTAAGAAAGGATAGAAAAATGGCTACTTCTTTAACCTCTCCCGCTTTGGCCTTCTCCACCGATAAGGCCATCATCGCCGCCCGTAAGGCGCTCGCTAAGGTCGCACTCTTCGCGACCGACTTCTCTGCTGACGCTGTGCAGCCGGGCACCACGATGAAGGTCCCCGTCTTCACGCCTAGCACGGCTGAAGTCTTTAACGCAGAAACGAACAACTACGAAAAGGCCGACGGCTCTGTGGTCTACGCAGACATCACCTTTGACAAGCACGTGAAGAACACCTTCCAGTTTGACGATAAGGATTTTACTCTCGTCAATGGCACCAACTTCTGGGCCAATGCTGGTAAGGCCTCTGGTACCGCGATCTCCAAGGCGATCGCCGCTGCGGTCTCCGATAAGGTCGTGGACACCTCTGTGACCGCTACCCTCGCATCTGTCACGAAGGATACGGCCGCTAACCTCCGTAAGGTCTGCGCTGAGAATGATGTGGATCCGTCGACGTGCGTGATTATGCTCAGCCCGGACTACTTCGCACAGCTCCTTGCTAAGTTGGATGCGAATATCTACGGTGGCGCAGAAGCGATTAAGCTCGGCATCATTGATGGTCTCTATGGCTTCAAGGCGGTGATTGAAAACTCCGACCTCGGCTCCAATGTGGGCGCCATCGTACCGGAAGATGCCCTCGTCGTGGCAGGTCGTGTCGTCCCAGTGATGTCTCCCTCTGTCTATGAGGAAGTCGGCCAGACCACCGATGAAGTCTCTGGTTTGGTCGTCGGCGCACGCCGCCATGGTAATCCTGCCACCGGTGCCAACTTCTGCACGCATGAAGCCCTCTTCGGTGCAGCCCTCGTGCAGCCGACCAAGGTCATTAAGCTCACGAAGGGTTCGTAAGCTCAAAATCCTCCAAGGCGCAGAAATGGCCTTTAAACGCGTTTCTGTGCCTCGGGGGTAAAACTACACACAAAACTTCTGCCGTGCGTTTTGCAACAGTTTTGCAACAGCTTGGCGGCGGTCCTACGCAGAGGAGTGAAAGAAAATGTGGCAGATTCTAACGAGTGAAACGCTCTTAAGCCGTTTGAGCGGTCCAGAGCACCAAGCGCTCGACCGTGCTGCAGTGGACTGGCAGCAGGATGAAGTCTTGGGCACGATTGCCCATGAAGTGGCAGAAGATTGGCGCGGAGGGTTGCGACGCGTGACGACGGTCGATGCGCGCATCGATGCCGTGCCCTCGGAGATCCTGCTGCACATCTTAGCGGACTACCGTTACCGCGCCTTTACCCGTTTGCCAGGGATGCGCGGACTCTTGGATGAGCTACGCATCGAAGAGTGGAAGCGCGCCCTGCAGGTGCGCGATGCCCTCGCCAAAGTCTCCTTCGAACGCCCGAGCGCCGAAAACCTCCCGCCGGAGGAGGCCATTACACTCCCCTTGCCAGAGATTCATGTTACCCATCGCCACCGATTGGATTAACCATGCAGAAGCTCCTGACGATTCTCGCAACGGCCTGTTCGGCGCTCACGGCCTTCTTGAAGTGGAAGCGCACGAAAAAGCGTGAAGCCATCTCCGAGGCGGTGCACTCGGGGGACACCGAAGCGGTCACGAAGCATCACCATGACCTGCTGAAGGTGCTCGTGGTGAGCTTTATCGTAGCCACCGCCCACTGCGGCGGTGGGTGCGTGCGCGAAAAACTCGTGATTGTGAATCAACCCATGGCCCCGGTGCGCCTCTATCATGAGGGCGAGCCGGGTTGGTGGCTCTCTGATGCACTCTACGAGGCGACGCTTTTAAAACTGGAGGAAAACCGATGAAAAATCTACTCTCTCAATTGTGGTCTTGGCTGAAGCCGAAATTGACGGCGCTCTTTACGCTCACGTGTAAAAGCATCGCCAAGGAGGTCTTAGATCTCCTCAATGATGCCGAACTGCAACAGAAGGCCCTCGCCGCCGTGAAGGTGGCCGCCGCCTCTGGACTCAAGGGTAATGCCGCCTTTGACCTCGCCCTGGATGAATTAAAGGCGGAGTTGAAGGCCGAAGGCAGAGCACTTGCAGACAATCTGCAGGATACGCTGATTCAAAATGCCTACTGCGTCTTCAAGAATAGCCAGGAGTAACAATGCCATCGGTCGCTGAGCGTATTTTGGCAAAGACACCCCTGCCTACGCACTTAGACAGTGCCACGATTCGGGCGCGTGTGGCGGTTGAGATTCGTCAGCGCGCCTTCTTTTCGGCACGTATGACCTCGATGACCTACCTCAAGCAACTGCAAACCATTGTGGCGGCGTATGCGCATGGAGAGGTCAATGCCGCAGACGCACGGTGGCGGTGTCAGCAGGTCTTGGGCGGGTTAGGCCTTGATAGCGGTGGGCATAGCCTTGCCGACCATGGATCGGCTCGACGCCTTAATCTCATTTTAGAGACCCAACGCAAAATGGCCGCCAGCGTCGCCCGTTTAGATGCGCTTGACACTGATGAATTAGAGGATTGGCCCGCATGGCGGTTAGAACGTTACGGTTCGCGCGCTGTGCCGCGTGAAGATTGGCACGCACGATGGAAGCGTGCAGGTGATGCGTGCGGCTGGGTGGGCGCAGTTAAAGGTGACTTTGTCGCCCTTAAGACCTCGCCCATTTGGGCGGCTTTGGGTCAAGGCGCAGGTGGCTTTAAGGATACATTGGGCAATCCCTATCCGCCCTTTGCTTATGAGAGTGGGCTGGATTGGACCGATGTCTCAGCAGAGGAGGCTACACGTCTCGGTCTTACGCTCACCCACCAAACGCCTCAACGCGCATCACTCGCCCCTGATGAACGCGAGATTTTGGAGGCGATGGGTAAAACAGGCTTGCGCCCAGAAGATTTACGCGCCCTGAATAAACGCGACACCCATGGTCACTTCGCCACCACAGAGGGCGAACCCTGCACGCATGGAGCGGGGAAGGCTGAGAAAAAGAAGAAGGCGCAACTTTCTCCTGAAGAGATAAAAACAAAAAGCGAAGCACTGCTTAAAAGTTACAAACAGGGACGCGTAAAAAAAGAAAAGTGCGATGTCGAAGTCGCAAAAGCATTGACAAAAGGCGATGGTTTCATCGTAAAAGGGACAC
>JAFTHG010000012.1 GCA_017457555.1 Kiritimatiellia bacterium
CAATCCCGGGCGCTCCAAGCGGAAGGCTTCACGCATCAGACGGCGCGCGCGGCTACGCTCAACCGCATGATGAAACGTCCGCTTTGCCGCAATCACGCCCACACGGGTGCGCTCGGATTCATTCGGCAAAATCCGCATAACTAACGAAGCACACGCTTCGGAGCACCCCTTTTCAAAGAGCGCCGCAAAGCGATTGGTGGGCAGGCGGAACGGTGCAAAAAGCAAAGGTGGCACCTTTTGGGAGCCACCTTCGGAAACAACGCCGCACACTGGGGAATCGGTCACAGCGTGCTCCCCGAATGATTCACTTAAGCGTGGACCAGTGCCTTGCGGCCTTTCGCACGGCGACGTGCAAGAATCTTACGGCCACCCTTGGTTGCCATACGTGCGCGGAAGCCAATCTTGCGGACGCGCTTAATCTTAGACGGTTGCCAAGTCATCTTCATGATACATTTTCCTCTCGTCGTTGAGACCTATTCAAAAGCACAAATGGACCGACACTATAACAAATACCGATGATTCCTGTCAAGCACCTTCAGTAAATCTTCACGTTCGCGGGAATAATGCTGTCGCTCGGTGCGGATTAAATGGAATGATTCCGGTCACACCAACTTACGCTCCTGCGCATTCAATCCGGCTTCTCTTTGGCTTTCTTTCGCAATTTCAACAAGAAAAACCCTGCAAACATCGGTGTTTGCAGGGTTTCAAAGGATGGAGCCAACTGACGGAATCGAACCGACGACCTGCGCATTACGAATGCGCTGCTCTACCTAGCTGAGCTAAGTTGGCTTGAATGGGCGGTAGTATAGCAAATCCAGCGCATCCAATGCAAGCCTTATTTGACGCAAAGTAGATTTTTATTTCAAAAGCAAGCGGTCCCGATAGTCCTGCACCATGAAAGAAAGGCATGCCTTTCCTATTCTCTCTCCTTTTATAATGTACTGAAAAGGCTTGATGCGAACCTCTGCCATGAGAAGCAACGCCTCACGTCTAATGCATGAGGACAAAAAGAAAACGTGAGGCGCAGCAGTGGCCACGCCTCACGTTCAAGATGCTGTCACTATCCGCTTACGGTTGCAGGAGCGCTTCCAATTCCTTGAAATCACGTTCATCCAAGGGCATGATCGTATTCCCCAGGGCTTCTTTCAACGTTGCGAGATGCTGTTGTGCGGCGACACGATCGCCCTGCTTCAGCGCAATCCAACACTCAATCAGCCCCAAACGCGCAGCAATCACGGGTGGCACACCGGCCGTCTTCAGATAGGCGCGCGACTTCTCCAGAGCCGTCTTTGCCTTTTCAGGTTCACCACCACGGGCCAACGTCAATGCATACGTACCCCATGCAGCCCAGCCATCCGCTGCGAGCTGAATCGCCTTCAACCCCATTTCCTTGGCCAACTCGGTTTGCTCGGTGCGTGCCAGCGCATCGGCATAGTTGTTCACTAAGTCAAAGGTGGGCTTCTCCATCCCCTCCACCGCGAGACGGAAATATTTAAGGGATGTTTCCACATGACCATCTTCCAGACGCTGCGACCCGACAATGAAGTTCGCAAAGGGATGACGTGTATCTTCGCGCAGGATTGCCAGAGCATCCGCTTCAGCGGCGGCTTTATCTTCCAGACGACGGTCAAATTCCAGAATCTGCTCCAACAGACCACGCACATTGGGGCGAATCGCATAGGCACGGCGATACTGCTTACGCGCATCATCCCAGAGTTTCATCGCACGACGAGCCGCATCTTCACGGGCGATCGGCGACGGAATTGCCTTGGCATCCGTGGAGAGTTGCCACGATTTATCGGCTTCATACTGTGCAATGCGTCCTTCCAGAATATGCAGGAAGTAGAGGTCACGTTTTTGTGCGGTGCGCTTGATATTCTGCAAGATGAAGCCGGAGGCGCGATCGATATTCCCCTTTTCAATTTCGAGCATACCGAGCATCGCCCAACCCACGGCCGAATCCTTATGATTGGTGGTATAACGTCCAATCGCCTTGGTTGCGCCTTCCATATCACCGATTGCCATCAGATAGGCCGTACGGTCGATATCCAGTTCGTCCATCTCTGCTCCGGCTGCTTCGGCCTTGGCGAGCCACTGCCCGGCTTCACTGGTCTTACCCTGCTGAATTGACAGACGTGCCAAACCGCGGAGCGCTTCCACATTCTCCGGATTCGTGGCGATTGCGGCACGATAGTTTTCCATTGAGCGCAGGGTCTGACCTTGCAATTCATAGATGGCGGCGACCACAGCCCGCACGGTTCCCTGACGGGGATCGGCCAAATCCAGATTATCTTGAGCATTTCGCAAGCCGGCAAGCACCGACTCCGGCGCCGCCGAAACGGCCCATTCCCACCCCAACTGCACAAAGAGGTCGTAGTTACGGATATAACCGTAAACGCGTCCCACGGCACTGAGGTCATAGCGGCGCGAACTCTTCTGCTGCGTCTTCAGGAAGTCTTCGAAGGCTTTGTTGATTGCAATCCGCTCAGACTCCAATTGTCCGCGGCGAACGCAGATATCGTAGAGGTTTAGGAGCGAGGAGAGGTTTTCTTTATGCGTTGTGAAGGCATAGTAGTATTGTTTGGCGGCTTCTTCATAACGCCCCTCGTCATCCAGGAACGTACCGGTGTTATTCGCCATAAAGGCCAAGTGATGGCGGATGCGCTGATGCACATAGGCATTTAGATCCCACCACGGCAATTCCGGCACAGCCATCCATCCCGCCCAACGTTCCTGCACGGTGCGCTGCTCCACCAGCGGATCTGCGGTGGTCGCATGCTTCCCTTCCGGAACGCCGACATAGAGCAATCCGGCCGGCATGGGGCGCAATTTTGCGGCATACCACACATCGGCCAATCCGAAGGAGGTGGCGATTTCGGCGGCATTGGGCTGCGACACAAAGAAGTCCTGAATGAAGACTAAGAAATTATAGTCCAGCAAGTGAACCAAACGCAGACGGTCCGCATCGCCCAGTAGCGGATCATTGAGGAGGTGGTCATGCATTGCACGGAGATAGGCTCGATCCAATGCGCGGTCAGGTGAGAGCAACACCAGCGGCAACTGACGTTGCTGTGCCGAGAGCATGAGGTGACGATCAATCCAGTTTGCCCCCAGCATATACGACCGTCCCGCTGCGGCAGAGTCGGACGTGGTGGCCAATTGTGCCGTCACATCATCGGCAAAGCGGCTGGCAATGGCGCGATCCAGAGCCGCAAAACGGCGTCCATGCACAACCAGAATCGTGAC
>JAFTHG010000121.1 GCA_017457555.1 Kiritimatiellia bacterium
GGTTATGTTGTATCATCGCGCTCTGGATAAGGCTGATGAAGCGGCTCGTCCGGTTGGCAAAAAGATTGGTACAACGGGACGCGGTATTGGTCCGGCTTATGCGGCAAAGGTGTCGCGCACGGGTTTGCGTTGCGGTGATATGTTAACGCCGGAATTTCCGGAACTGGTCCGCGAACAGGTGCTTGAAACGAATGTTAAGTTGGCACAGTTGAATGCGGAACCGCTGGACGCTGATGCGATGGTGCAGACCTACATTGACGCTGCTGAGCGTTTGCGCCCGTACATCACGGATACCATTCCTTTGATTCATCAGGCAGATCGTGCCGGAAAGTCAATTCTTCTGGAAGGTGCTCAGGGCACGATGCTGGATATTGACTTTGGTACTTATCCCTTTGTGACAAGCTCCAATCCTACGTCTGGCGGTGCTTGTATTGGTTCCGGTCTGAGCCCGCGCCGCATTGATCGCGTGGTAGGTGTTATCAAAGCCTATACTACACGCGTGGGTGAAGGTCCGTTCCCGACAGAAGATTTTGGCGACATCGGCGCAACGTTAGCGAAGCGTGGCCATGAATTTGGCGCAGTAACGGGGCGTCCGCGCCGTTGCGGATGGTTTGATGCGGTGGTAGCGCGCTACGCTCAGATGGTGAATGGTGTTGATTTCTGGGCGCTGACCAAATTGGACGTGATGGATACGATTGAAGAGATCAAGATTTGCGTTGCCTACGAACTGGATGGTAAGCGTATTGAAGATATGCCTGCGTCTGCTGCAGAGTTGGCCCGTTGCAAGCCGATTTACGAAACGATGCCGGGCTGGATGGAAGAAACATCTAATATCACCTCAATGGATCAATTGCCCTTGAAGGCCAAAGCGTATGTGGAACGTTTAATGGAACTCTCCGGCGGACGCTTGGGAATCTTATCCATCGGGCCAGCCCGTGAGTCGACGCTGCGAGTGGGTATTTGATGGAACATCTTGCCATAATTATGGACGGGAATGGCCGTTGGGCGAAAGCTCGCGGCCTTCCGCGTACAGAAGGGCATCGCGCTGGTGGCGAAACAGTGCGTCGCGTCCTGCAATATTGTCGTGATGCCAATATCCGCTACCTGACATTGTATGCCTTTTCGGTTGAAAATTGGAAGCGTCCGCGTGAAGAGGTTGATGCATTGATGAAGCTCCTGGTGGCGTATCTGGCCGGAGAAGAATCGATGTTGCATCAAAATCAAGTGCGTTTACGTGTGATGGGACGGCGTGAAGACTTGCCACCAGAAGCAAGGGCCGCATTGCAGCATGTAGAAGAGGCGACGGCCGGCTATGAGCGGCAATTAATCCTGTGTCTAAGTTATGGCGGACGGGCAGAAATTGTGGATGCGGCGAAGGGATTGGCGAAACGCATCGCTTCAGGTGAGTTACAACCGGAAGCGATTGACGAGCAGACCTTTGCCGGGCATCTTTATCTGCCGGATGTGCCAGACCCAGACCTTATTGTGCGTACCAGTGGCGAACTGAGGTTAAGCAATTTCCTCCTGTGGCAAGCCAGTTATGCGGAATTGTATGTGACGCCTGTTTTGTGGCCAGATTTCGGAGAAGCAGATTTTAAGGCTGCTTTGGCTGCATTTGAACAACGCAATCGGCGTTATGGCGGCGTGTGAGTGACAGGTGCGTTCCGCAAAAAAAATCCAAAATCTTTTCGTGCTTGTGCGTGTTTCTCTCTTTACGAAACGTTGAAAGTTTGGTAACATACTGCTCCGGTTTGGGTGAGTTGTTCTCACCTCGCGACTTCTAACAAGGAAGGTCCTTTATATATGCAGCGTTCGGACATTAAAAAAGTGCTGATTATCGGTTCCGGTCCTATCGTTATCGGTCAAGCTTGCGAGTTTGACTATTCTGGAACACAAGCTTGTAAAGCACTCCGCGCTCTTGGTTATCAGATTGTTCTTGTAAACTCCAATCCCGCAACAATTATGACCGATCCGACTATGGCGGATGCGACATACATTGAGCCGTTGAACTTGGAACGGTTGGAGCAGATTATCGCTAAAGAACGACCGGATGCAATCTTGCCGAATTTGGGTGGTCAGACCGGATTGAATATGTCCTCGGCACTGGCTAAAGCAGGTATTCTTGACAAGTACGGCGTGATGGTCATTGGTGTGAACTTGGAGGCAATTGAGCGCGGTGAAGACCGTGATATCTTCAAACACACGATGGAACAGCTTGGCATTGAAACGCCACGGTCAGGTATCGCTAATAACATGGAAGAAGCCGAGAAAATTGCCGAAGAAATCGGTTTCCCAATGGTGATTCGCCCGGCCTATACGATGGGTGGCGCAGGTGGTGGCTTTGTCTACAACATTGAAGAGTTGCACACCATCGCTCGCAAGGGGCTGGATCTCTCCATGACACACCAGATTTTGGTGGAAGAATCGATTAAAGGTTGGGAAGAACTGGAAATCGAAGTGGTGCGAGATGCCAAGAACCAGATGATTTGCGTCTGCACGATTGAGAATATTGACCCTGTAGGCGTGCACACCGGGGACTCCTTCTGTGCCGCACCGATGCTGACGATTGCTCCGGAAACCGTTGAACGCTTGAAGCAGATGGCATTCAAAATTGTGGAAGCAATCGGCGTGATTGGCGGCACGAATGTGCAGTTTGCTCACGATCCACGGACAGGTCGTGTGGTGATTATTGAAATCAATCCGCGTACGTCACGTTCTTCCGCATTGGCATCCAAGGCTACCGGATTTCCCATTGCCTTGGTGTCGGCCAAGTTGGCTGCCGGAATGACAATGGATGAATTGCCTTACTGGCGCGATGGAACTCTGGAAAAGTATACGCCATCGGGCGATTATGTGGTGCTGAAGTTTGCACGCTGGGCCTTCGAAAAATTCCGTGCGGTTGAGGATAAGCTCGGCACGCAAATGAAGGCTGTCGGTGAAGTGATGAGCATTGGTAAGAACTACAAGGAAGCCTTGCAGAAGGCAATCCGTGGTTTGGAAAAGGGACGTCACGGGCTCGGTTGGGTCGGTTGGGAAAAGTATTCCTTGAAGGAACTTTTGGATAAACTCCGGACTCCCAGCAGTGAAACGCACTTCATTATGTACGAAGCCCTGCGTCAGGGGGCAACGGATGAGCAAATCTTTGAAGCCTGTGCGATTAAGGCGTGGTTCGTTCAGCAGATGCGTGAATTAGTACAATTGGAAGAAGCGCTTTTGAAGTCTAAAGGAGCCTTACCTTCCGATGAACTCCTGACGCAAGCGAAGAAGGATGGTTTCTCAGATCGTTATCTCTCCAAGTTGCTGGGCATCCCGGAAAAGACCATTCGCGAACGTCGTGAGGCACTCGGTGTAGTGGAAGGGTGGCACGCTGTGCCCGTTTCCGGTGTGGAAAATAAGGAGTACTATTACTCCACCTATAACGCACCGGACCAGTTGACCATTAAGGAAAATCCCAAGAAAGTGATGATTCTGGGTGGTGGCCCCAATCGTATTGGTCAAGGTATTGAATTTGACTACTGCTGCTGCCATGCCGCATTCACACTGCGTGAAATGGGTTATGAAACCGTGATGGTGAACTGCAACCCTGAAACGGTTTCGACCGACTATGACACCTCGGATCGTCTCTATTTTGAACCGGTAACGGTGGAAGATGTTCTGCAAATTTACCGCAAGGAAAAACCGTATGGCATTATTGTTCAGTTTGGTGGTCAGACACCGCTGAATATTGCCCGTGAACTTTCGGATGCCGGGTGTAACATCTTAGGCACGTCGATTGATTCAATTGATATCGCAGAAGACCGCGATCTCTTCCGTCAGATGATGGATCAATTGGGCATTCCAATGCCTGAAAGCGGTATGGCAATCAATATTGATGAAGCCATTACTGTGGCCAATCAAATTGGTTATCCGCTGATGATCCGTCCGAGCTTTGTCTTGGGTGGTCGTGGTATGGAAGTCATTTACGATGAAGCGATGTTGCGTGAGTATGTGGCGAAAGCTGTCGGTGTGACGGAAGACCGTCCGCTCCTCTTGGACCGCTTCTTGCAACATGCACTGGAATGTGAAGCTGATGCGGTCAGTAATGGTAAGGAAGTCTTTATTCCGGCCGTAATGGAACACGTGGAATTGGCAGGTGTTCACTCGGGTGACTCTGCATGTATTCTGCCATCTGCTAATATTCCTGAATCCTGCCTTGAAACGATTCGTGACTATACCCAGAAGATTGCAACGGCACTTAAGGTCTGCGGTTTGATGAACATGCAGTATGCCATTGAAAAAGATAAGGTATATGTTCTGGAAGCCAACCCCCGTGCATCGCGCACGGTGCCGTTAGTTTCCAAGGTGTGTGCAATTCAAATGGCTTCAGCAGCAACGCGTTTGATGTTGGGTGAGTCGATGGATGCCATTGGCTTGAAGCATGGTACAATTCCTTATTATGGTGCCAAGGAAGCTGTGTGTCCCTTTGACAAATTCCCGGAAGTGGACCCTGTCTTAGGGCCAGAAATGCGCTCCACAGGTGAAGTTCTCGGACTTGCCCGTGACCCGGCATTAGCTTTCTGCAAGAGTCAGGAAGCTGCTAATGCCGCCTTGCCACACGCAGGTGCAGTGTTAGCTTCGCTCTCTGTGAAAACAGAAGAATCGGCACAGGTTCTGAAGGCGTTTACCGATTTGGGCTTCAAACTTTATGCAACGCCAGGCACAAAGCGTTTCTTAGATCCGTTCGGCATACCGAGTACTTCGGTGGCTAAAATTGGAAAGGGACGCCCGAATGTTTTGGATCTGATTCTGAACAATCAGGTACAATTGGTAATCAATACGCCGAGTCCGCGTCGCGATGCGCATGCCGATGGCTCCTCCATCCGTAAGGCTGCGCTGAAATATCAGATTCCGTATATGACAACACTCGCCGCAGCTTCGATGGCTGTTAAAGGCATTGAAGCGGTGCGGACGATTGGTAAAGGGGAAGTGGAGTCCATTCAGGAATATCACGCCTCAATTCAGTACTAAGTATTTCAAGCGTATCCAGATGTTGCGGACGGTGCACAAGCATCGTCCGCACTGTTTTAAGCATTCAGCATCTTAGGATACGCAGATGGAATTGGCAGCGAGAAAAACACTTCATTTTAGTAAAGTTTGATATAATTTAGTGTATGAAGTTACGTTATTGTTTGATTTTAGGTTTAGGGATGGTGACGTCTGTTATGGCTCAAGCCTTGCGCGTGAGCGTGGGACAGGACACCATTTATGCGGGTGATTCATTTACACTAACCATTTCAACGGCCCAAACAGAGGTCGTGTCCGTAACGCCACATTTTTCAATGCCGACACAGATTATCGGTCAATCGAAGCAAATGACGTCTATTAATGGAAAGGTAACCTCCTCACTCATCCTCCATGTAATGCCACAGGAAGTTGGAACGTGCCGCCTGAATGCTCTTACTGCTGTCACTAACGAGGGGAAAGAACTCTCGTACACCCAACCGCTTGATGTTACCGTGCGTGAGTTATTGCCAGACCCAGAGGTGGCAATAATATTGACAATGACTCCTGAAGCACCTTTACCGGGAGATGATGTTGTACTACAAATTAAGGTAACGGCTCCTGCATTAAATGACAACTCGGCATTGCGTTCACCGTTTTTAGAAGCAGGATTTTTTGGCGGAGTGCAAGAACGTATTCCGCGTGTATCTTTTAATGCTGAAACAGGAGAAGATTCGCCATTGCGGCAGACGTCTGCACCAACGCTCCGCTCAAAGAGAGTTGATGGCACAAACATGGAGTGGATTGTTGAAACTGCCTATCAAGCAGTGCGTGTAGGTGAACAAACTTTTCCTGCACCAGTCCTTAATGATATGCGTTATACGTGGGATTCCGTAACAAATCAATTAAAGGAATTGCGTTGTTTAACAATCGGCAAACCGCTGACAGCGATTGTAAAAGCACCACCGGAAGAAGGACGGCCTGAGCGTTTTACAGGTGCAGTAGCCAAACATTTCAAGGCTGAGATTGCCTTAGATGCAGTCAATGTTAAGGTAGGTGACCCTGTTAAGTTAACGGTGACCTTTACAACAGATGCGATGCCTGAACAAATTCGCTTGCCACAATTACCATCGATTCCTGGTTTTCGTGTCTATGGTGACCCCACACGAGATACCTTTGAGGGTGGGTGTGCCTTTGTTTACTCGTTACGACCGATTCAACAAGGGCTATTAGAAATTCCACCATTAACATTCGCTTGGTTTGAAAAAGAGACGCGACAGTATCACGTTGAACAGACATTTGCGGTACCACTGTATGCACATCCCTCATCGCAATTAGTGCTTTTAGGCGATGATGGTGAGGCGTTTGCTTCCATATTGCCGCCTGCATTACGTTTGGACGAAGGACAAACAGTGCGCCGAACACCCTCACTTTGGGCTTGGTTGGCACTTGGATTTGGTGCATTTGCATTTTTGTGTCGTCTATTGGGACGCCCTGTTGTGCACGGGTTACATTGGATTCTTTCTCCCATAAGACATCATCAGCCGACGCTGCGAGCATGTGCGGCACTTAGGCGAGTCAACAATCCCGCTGATGCATTAGCCATTATTCGCACATGGAGTGGACGGCCCACGTTAACTGCTGCGGACTTACGGGGGCTATTACCAGATACTCCTGAAGCAGAGACGCTTATTATGACTGTTGCCCGTTTAGAGCAAGTTGTTTATACACAGGGTGGAGATGCTTCTGAACTGTATCAAACTTTGATAAAAATTCTTCCCAAAGTAGCCCGTCCCAAGGCTGCAGTGCGAGGGAAGACCGTCGGATTTCTCTTAATTATGGCCTTTTGTCCGAC
>JAFTHG010000122.1 GCA_017457555.1 Kiritimatiellia bacterium
CACTGTTTCCAGGGTGAATTTCTGCGCTAATTTGATAATGTGATTTTGTTCCTTGAACACCTTCTAAAGCATTAATTTTCCCTTCGGTATATTTGCATGAAGATCCTTGAATTCCTGGTTGCGGAAATCCTAAAGTAAAGCATGTTCCGCCTTTTCGTACAGAAAGTTCGGAATACATTTTAATTGTTAACACATTTTCAGGACGTAATTTTGCAGATGAAGATATGCGTAATACTGCTAAATCATTTTTTTCATCTGTTGCAATTAAACGTAACTTTGATTTATTGTCATTGTTATCAATGAGCGAAAATGTGTTACAGCCTTCAATTACGTGATTACATGTAATAACATCGGTTTCATTGACAAACCAAGCTGTTCCTGTTCCGCCGCATGGCACAGGAGAGTTTGGCGTATTGGAGTTGCCCGATGATATCTCGTAAATTGCTACTGCTAATTCTTTCGCTCCGACATCCATGGCTAACTGAGCACAATTAACGAGACCTTGTTGATTTTCTTGTTGGGCAAAAGCTTCGGCGGCTTTTTGAAGCATGTCAATACCTTTGACAGACCTCCCTTTGCGGAAATGAATCTTGGCTAATTCTAATGCAGAAAAGCCATCACCATGATTTGCTGCACATTCAAGCCAATATGCACCCTCATCTTGATCAACCCAGCACCCAATTCCTTCAATGTAACAGAGTGCTAAAAACCGCATTCCTCCGACATGTCCAGCATAAGCAGCACGTTTAAAGGCACGGAATGCAGAGTCTTCATTTCGAGTATCAAGATGTTTTTGGCCAGCTTTGAAATAATTCTCTCCAGCTTTGAAATTACTGGAGCCTGTTGCGGGAAAGGAAATATGTGCTAACACAGTAATGTAGATGGCAAGAATCAACTTGAATGACATTTCTGGACTCCTCATGGATTAAAATCTTCCCATATTGTATATGCACGCATAAGGATTTCTTTGTTAATTTCAAGTTCTTCAATCTTTTTTTCCAAACGACGCAATTGAGCTTCTGAGAGCGGAGGGGTATTAGGGGTGTTTGTGTACATCCGATCTTCGTATTACTCAATTTGCTTTGTGATCCCATTAACCATATTGCGTAACTTTCGTAATATGAGGTTTTTTTGTGCTAATGTCTTCACTCGATATTCAGGCATTGCTATTCCGAGCTTTTTCCACGCCTTCTCTTGAGTTTTATCCATTTCCGCTTCACGCCAATGTTCCTCGGCTTCCATTTTTGCACATTCATTACACTCTGAAGTTAAGGTAATAACAGCTCCTTTATGTCGCCCACAATGTTTATGTTTTTGCATTGTTCGCTTTAAAGGACAAGTATTTCCATCACATGTTATTGCAGCCCGTTCACCGCCGTATTTCATGTAATTTTCTCGTAGACATGGTAAACATTTATGTGTTGTATTATTGTGTACACAACAAAACAAAAAACATGGGAGCAACGCAACCACTATGAATAGAACCTTCTTCATTTGAACCTCACAAGTATTTATAAGAGCACTACAAGGAGGCAAAAGGAAAACCTCCTTCAGTGTTTCGAAAGAGGTTGTAGGAGACCCGTGAAGAGACACTGAAGGAGGATAGCACGTATACGTGCAACCTCAAACGTGACGTCTTCACCGAAACTTCCTACATTTCTTTCGACGTATCGTTTGCGTTACCGCAAAAGTTTGTAAAGTGCTATGGCTCGTCCCATAGCGTGGTAATACAGTAGCACATCTGCATTAAAATTGTAAAGAAAGGAGGATGGGTAGGGGATAAAAAGCGGGCGGCCTTCCGAATTGGGAAGGTCGCCCGGTGTGTTTTGGCGCGGAGGTGCGCCATTTTAAGCGTTTTGCTTTTAGGCGTTTGGCCTGTGTGCTGTTTCTCAGGAGAGCGTTGCACCAGTGGAGGCGTTGCCAACGAGCTTGGCATAGCGTTTGAGCCAACCGGTGACGGGGCGTTCCGGCCAGGGCTGTGCGGCGGCCTGACGTGCGGCGATTTCGTCATCCGTGAGGGCGACTTCCAAGAGGTTGTTGGGGATGTCAATGTTGATGGTGTCGCCATCCTTGACCAAGCCGATTAAACCACCTTCCGCAGCTTCCGGAGAGACGTGGCCGATGCAGGCACCATGGGTGGCTCCCGAGAAGCGACCATCGGTGATGAGGGCAACCTTTTCGCCGAGACCTGCGCCAATGATGTAGGCGGTGGGGGCGAGCATTTCCTGCATGCCGGGGCCGCCTTTGGGGCCTTCACCGCGGATAACCACCACGTGGCCGGCGCGCACTTTGCCTGCCAGAATGCCCTCACAGGCTTCTTCCTGCGAGTTGAAGCAGATGGCTTCACCGGAGAATTTGAGCATGGAGGCGTAGACGCCGGCGCGTTTGACAATGGCGCCTTGGGCGGCAAGGTTGCCATGGAGCACGGAGAGTCCGCCATCTTGCGAGTAGGGATTCTCCAGCGTGCGGATGACGTCGGTGTCGGTGATGGTGGCGGCTTCGGCGATGTCACCCAAGGTCTTGCCACTGACGGTGACCTTGGTGAAATCAATCAGCCCGTCACGTTCATGCAGACGCTTCAGGATGCCGGAGATACCACCGGCGCGGTCCACATCAACCATGTGGTAGGCGCAGCTCGGTGCCACTTTACAGACGTGCGGGGTGCGCTTGGAAATCATATCAATGCGGCGCAGGTCGTAGTCAATCCCGGCTTCATGGGCAAAGGCGAGTGTGTGCAACACGGTGTTGGAGCTGCCACCCATGGCCATGTCAAGCGCGAAGGCGTTGTCAATGGCGGTGCGGTCAATGAGGTCACGCGGAAGCGGACCACCGCTTTGTGCCATTTCCACTGCGCGGCGGGCAGCAGTCTTCCACAGCTCTTCACGGCGCGGATCCACAGCCGGGATGGTGCCGTTGCCAGGGAGGGCGAGGCCGAGAACTTCGCAGAGACAGTTCATGGAGTTGGCCGTGAACATACCGGAGCACGAACCGCATCCGGGGCAGGAGGTGGCTTCGATTTCATTCAGTTGCTCTTCGGTGATAATACCATTTTTGTATTGTGCCACGGCTTCAAAGACGGTATTGAGGTCGGAATCCTTGCCCGTGATCGGGTGCTTGCCGGGCAACATGGGGCCACCTGAAGCAAAGACGGTCGGGATGTTGACGCGGAGCGCGGCCAGAATCATGCCGGGGACAATCTTGTCGCAGTTGGGGATGCAGATCATGGCGTCAAAGCAGTGGGCGCGCAGCATTGTTTCAACGGTGTCAGCGATGAGCTCGCGGCTCGGCAGACTCATCTTCATGCCTTGGTGGCCCATTGCAATCCCATCGCACACAGCAATGGTGTCAAACTCAAAGGGCACGCCGCCGGCAGCGCGGATTTCAGCCTTTACAAGTTCATTGACCTTGCGTAAATGGCAGTGACCGGGGACAATATCGGTGTACGAGGAGCAGACGGCGATGAAAGGTTTGCCGAAATCTTCCTGTTGGATGCCGGTGGCACGAATGAGCGAACGGTGAGGGGCGCGTTGATAACCGGACTTGATGGTATCGCTGATCATTGAATAATCCTCAAATAAACTTCTTTAATGGTGTAAACGGCGCAAATTATAGCACAGCTGTCAGGCTGTCGCATCTACTTCCTATTTGCAAAGCAGATTTTGAATCGTACCCAATTAGGGATGAGGCTGTTGTGTCAAGGCGTAAAGCGACCGGCAAAATGGCAGTACTCACTTCGTCCGAAGCAGCATTAAAACGTCTTTACCAAGGATGTTGGTGAGCTTAGGGGTGCCTGTGTTTGTCTGGGGGTGGGCTTCAAGCATTGGTTCAGCCCCAAGAATCGCTTCACTTTCTTTTCCATCGCTCCGCTATGGAGATGATAGCACAGGTGGGTGGTTCTGGCAAATGGCGTGGGCGCTTCTGAGAGGATTTTTCAACACTTTTAAGGCGAAAAAGAGACGATTTTGCGCCAAAATATCAGCGAAAAGGCGAGTCAATTTCAGCGACTTTCATCTCCAATTTCAGCGAAATTGAGCAGCAGTTTCAGTGAAATTGGAGTTATTAACAGGCCAAATCGTGTTGATAAGTCGGGCACTTTACATCAAGAAAGCCACTGTAGACGGGTTGATTTAGGACGATTTTCAGCATAAACTCCTGCGCTTCAAAGACTTAAGTGGATTTGTCAAACTTGAGCAAAACGCCCCTTTTCAGCCCAAAATGAGCGGAAAGAGCCACTCCACAAGAAAAATTTTCAAATCGTGAAAAAACACGATAAAAATCGCAAAAAGTGACATTGCTGCGTAAGAGAGGCTGCGCTTTTCGTGGCGGGTGGCACGTGTAGGAGCCCCGGATCCGCTCCGCTGGAACGGGCAGCCCCTCAATGTTATCGTAGTTTACGGTATGTAAAATGGGCACAGTTCCATGCTTTTTCCTCTTTTTCCACTGAAAGTGTGCTATACTTACGCGCGTTTATTCTATTAGATGGAGTGCAATTATGGCAAAGCTTACAGCAGATGCATTACGTGAAATGTATTTGAAGTTTTTTGAATCCAAGGGGCACACGATTATTTCCGGGGCTTCCGTTATTCCGGAAAATGACCCCACGGTGCTCTTTACAACGGCGGGTATGCATCCTCTGGTGCCTTATTTGTTGGGTGAAAAGCATCCGGCCGGCACGCGTTTGACGGACGTGCAGAAGTGTGTCCGTACGGGGGATATTGAGGCTGTCGGCGATAGCGCACACTTGACCTTCTTTGAAATGCTGGGCAACTGGTCGTTGGGCGATTATTTCAAGAAGGACGCCATCGCATGGAGTTTTGAGTTTCTGACCAAGCATTTGGGCTTTGACCCCGCGCAACTCTCGGTGACGGTGTTTGAAGGTGAAGGCGATATTCCGCGTGATGATGAAGCCATTGCCTACTGGAAAGAACAGGGCATTCCTGAAGATCACATCTATCCCAAGGGACGCGAAGATAACTGGTGGGGGCCGGCCGGAACCACAGGACCGTGCGGTCCGGACACCGAAATGTTCATTGACACGGGCAAGGAACCGTGCTGTGAAAGTTGTTCGCCGGGATGCGGATGCGGTAAGTATATCGAAATCTGGAACGACGTCTTCATGCAGTACAACAAGACGGCAGAGGGCAAGTACGAACCGCTCGCACAGCACAATGTGGACACAGTCATGGGCGTGGAACGTACGATTTGTATGTTGAACGGCTACAGGACCGTTTACGAATCGGAATTGTTCCTGCCGCTTCTGGATAAGATTCGCGAATTGTCGTCGCATACGTTGGATGATGAGAAGCGGATTCGTGCCGAACGCATCATCGCAGACCACATGCGTACCGCTACAATCATTTTAGGCGACCCCAAGGGTGGCGTGAAGCCAGGTAACGTGGGCGCAAATTACGTCCTGCGGCGCTTGATTCGCCGTGCGGTTCGTTATGGAATGGATTTGGGACTGCCCGCAGGCTTCACTGCAACAATGGCCGATATTGTGATTGGCACTTATCGCAACTTCTATCCGGAATTAGTTGAAAAGCGTGATTTGATCCTTGCCGAATTGACCGCAGAAGAGCAGCGTTTCGCCAAAACCTTGACGCAGGGCCGTCACGAATTTGAAAAGATTGCCAGTGTCATGGCGCAGCATGGGCAGACGCAGATCTCCGGGAAGACGGCATTTAAGCTGTATGATACCTATGGTTTCCCGTTGGAATTAACGCAAGAGTTGGCCGCAGAGCGTGGCATGGACGTGGATATTGACGGTTTCAACAAGGCAGAAGCGAAGCACAAAGAGGCCTCCAAGCAGGGAGAAGGCGTCTTTAAGGGCGGTTTGGCTGACCATTCTGAACAGACCACACGTTTGCACACGGCGACGCACCTCTTGCACAAGGCGTTGAAACTGGTCTTGGGCGAGCATGTGAACCAGAAGGGCTCCAATATCACCGCAGAGCGTTTGCGCTTCGACTTCTCGCATGGTGAGAAGATGACCAAGGAACAATTGGAGCAGGTGGAAGATTTGGTGAATGAACAAATCGTGCGTGCCTTGCCGATTGTGTGCGAAACCATGACTATTGAAGAAGCCAAGGCCGCAGGTGCAACCGCCCTCTTTACGGCAAAGTATGGTGAACAAGTAAAGGTCTACACCATGGGCGATTTCTCCAAGGAAGTGTGCGGCGGCCCGCATGCTGAAAACACCTCGGAATTGGTTGCTTTCAAGATCCAGAAGGAAGAAAGCTCCTCTGCCGGTGTCCGCCGCATTAAGGCCATCATTGGTCAACCCGCCGCAGACAAACGTAAAGCAGCAGGTAAATAATAGCCATCATTCATGATAAAAAACGATCAGGCGCAGTCCCTGCGCCTGATCGTTTTTTTAGGAATGCATTAATGAAATTACATTCGGGCGTCAAGCGAACGCCCTGTTTCAATGTGGTTGAAGTTGGGTAAAAGTGTTTGCAGAATCGTAACGATATCCGCTTTGCTTACATTTGGAGTATTGAAAGCTGAATGCAAGTCTTCAAAGATTTGCTCAATCTCCTGAATCGTACGTTGGGGTTTGTTATGAACGATTCCAAGATTAATGAATCGGTCTTCATCTTTGATATCTGTTTCGGTATAGAACTCCTCAAAAGTCTTTTCGCCACTGGTATTACTTTCAAAGAATTCGCATGGATAACCTGTGTCAAGCGTAGACATTGCGCTTTTTGCCTCGTCAGAAGTTTTGCATTCGTGACAGCCTAACTTCATCTGAGCTAACATTGCGCGTACGATACTGTCAAACGGAATCATATCACGTTCAGGAGAGAGTTTTGGATAAACAATATCTCCACTATCAGCCATAAC
>JAFTHG010000123.1 GCA_017457555.1 Kiritimatiellia bacterium
CGGACCATCGGCAGAATCTCTCACAGAGATAGGCAAAGCGAATGAAGGTCGCGCGCCATACACACCTGACTAAAACACCGGACTACTGTGAGCGTAGACCGGTGGTAAACGTAATCACGTTGTTGTCATCATATGTACAGAGAGCCGTTAGGTTTCAAAACGAACGGTTGCTGCGTAGGCGTGAGCGTCCAAACCTTCTAATGCTCCGAAGGTTTCAATCGCGGTGCGTGTTTCAGCCAGATCTTCTTTCGTGAATTGCACAAAGGAACTGCGACGGCGGAAGGTTTCGGCGGTCAAGCCGCTGAACATCCTTGCAGCACCGCCTGTGGGTAAGACATGACTGGGACCGGCAACAAAGTCGCCAGCACTTTCAGGCGTCCAATAACCAACAAACACTGCACCGGCACAATTGATTAATGGCAGCAACGTATCTGCATTCTCCGTTTGGAGTTCGAGATGTTCCGCAGCAAAACGGTTACACAGGGTCACGCCATCGGTAGTTAAATCAGGCACAACGGCAAAGAGCATACCATTGTTTTGAATCATGTGTTCAATGATTTCACGGCGATTACGAATGGCGGTTTGACGGATCACTTCCGCTTTAACTTCTTCGGCAAATGCCATGGAGTCAGTTACAAGTAAACTTTTCTCTAATCCACTTCCGTGTTCAGCCTGAGATAAGAGGTCTGCGGCGACCCATTTCGCTTTTGCGTGATTGTCGGCAAGAACACAAATTTCAGACGGTCCTGCGACTTGGTCAATGGCTACAGTCCCATAAACTTGCCGTTTAGCAGCTGTCACGTAGGCATTGCCAGGGCCTGCAATGAGTTCAACAGGAGCGATGCCGGCGCCATAAGCCATCATGCCGATGGATTGAATGCCACCGACACGATAGATTTCTGTTGCGCCAGCCACACGTAAGGCGTAGAGCAAGGGCGCTGAAACGGATAAACCATTCCGGCTGGGGGTGCACGCGACAATCTCTTTTACGCCAGCGGCTTTGGCTAATACGACAGTCATTAAGGAAGTAGAGGCGAGGGGAGCTGTGCCGCCGGGAATGTAAACGCCGACACGATCCATCGGATGAAAACGTTCGCCTAAACGACCACCCTGAGGCGTTGGGATCGTCCAGTCCGGTCGAAGACCGGCTTTCGCAAACGTTTCAACACGTTCGGCAGCTTGCTGAATGGCTTGCTTAACCGTTGCATCACAGGCTGCTTCTGCCTGATCAAGTTCCGCTTCAGTAATACGCATCTCTGAAGCGGACATGTGGGCATTATCAAACGTAGCACAAGCTTCAAGAACAGCATCAACGCCCCGTGCTCGGATTGCCGCTAAACAGGTGGTCGCAGCAGCTTCAGCCCGTTCGTCAAATGCAGGTCGGCGGAGGAAGGCTTCAACAGTGTCGGTGGGAGAAGAAATTTGCCAATTAAGGACTGGAATAAGGTCGGGATTCATAGTCTTGAGTGCTTGTTACAAGAGGAAAGAAAAAATAAAAAAGGGGGAATTAGAGTGTTGTTGCAGGAGTGGGCGCGGCTTCGCTATCAGGCGAAACACCTGCGGCTTTCCGTTCACGGTAGAGTTTTAGCGCGGCATCCTGTTTATCCATATCTTTTTGAATATTCTTATCGGCGCCGGCGACAGGGTCAAAGATAAAGTGACGGAGCACGGGGCGGTTAAATTTCAAGAGCGATGCCATCTCAATCTCAATCAATTCTCCAGCCTTTTCTTTGGCAGCATTGGCCAATTCAAGTTTGTCTGCACGTTTACGCTCTTTACGGTCATCACGACTTTTATAGCCAGCGATTACTCCGGACTTTGCCGCTTTGATGGCATCCATATTAGCCTTGGCTTTGGCTGCCATCTCTACATCAATACGACCCTTGTGCTTGGCATACCATTCGTTTGCCGCGTCGTCAGTTGAGAAATTCTTAAATTTTGCGGTTCGAATCCAGATAAATGGCTTCGTGGGAAACTTGGGATAATCTTTATTGCCTGTCTTCAGTGCAGCGGTTTGGTCTTTCGTCCATTTACGCTTGACCGTACTGAAAGCTTTGTTAAATACACTTTTTTCTTCAGCGATTTCCGCTTTTAATTCACGGACTTCTTCCGATGTCATCAAATAGACTTGCTCAACCTTATACATATCGTAGAGCTGGACGCCTGTTTTTGCAGCCGAAAGCGTAGTAGCAGAGAGAAGAGCAAGGGCAAACAATGAAAGCGTTTTAAACATTAGTTACGTCCTTTCCCGCCTAAGATGCGGAGTAAAAAGAGGAATAAGTTGATGAAATCAAGTTAGAGTTCCAATGCACAAAGAATGCCGAGACGCTGTATGGTGGGGCGATCCATTGCATACTGCTGTTCTGCGATTAAGCGTACTTTTTGTGCATCCCATGCTGTTAACACGATAAAGACGGCGACGCCAATATATGCAATTAAACAGTCTAACCCGGATGAACCAAGGAAAATATTGACGATTGAGGCCAATAAAATTCCCCAGAGAGCCATGACGGCAATGCGACCTACGGCACTTAGATTGATAGAGGTTAGTGTGCCAAAGAGTGCGACACCGGCAAATGTCCCGGCAGTAATAAAGAATACGGACTGAATTGTGCCGAGGTTATAGATGAGGAAGAGAAGTGATAAGGTCACGCCGTTCAACAGGGAGTAAATGACGAAGAGTCCTGTGGCGATACTGATGGGTAATTTATGAATTGCCGCAGAAAGCGTAAAGACCAAAAGCAATTCGGCAATTGAACAGATTGTAAATAACCCAAAGGGGAGTGTTGCCTTTTGAGTAAGATAGTATCGGGTAATCATCCATGCAACTGCACCCGAAAGTACTAACCCTACTGCCATCCAACCATAGGTGAAGTTGTAAATGCGGTTCAGACTTTTCGTGAAGTCTGTGGATGCCCGATCGGCAAATGTGTCAGGATTATACATGGTATTCATTGTAAGTCCTTTCAAATGATGGCTATATGATATCACAATAATGAGTAATAAGGCGGGTATACAGCTATAACTTTACTGGGCTGCATTCTAAAAGTTACACAGAAAAGAAAAACGCACCAACGCAATTAAGCGGGTGCGTAGAAGAGTGAAAGAGTAATGGTTAGCGATTTTTAGTAATAAAGTTGGTCGCAATCCATGGCTCTTGTTCTGGGGGAGGAAGCCCAGAGTTCGTTTTCGCCTTTAGGAGATAGGCTAAGTTTCGGGCAAGCGTTCGCATGGTCTGTAAGCCTTCAAGGTCTTTTTGAACATCGTCAGGCTTGAAGCCATGGGTTGAATTCCAATACTGGCTTGTGGCGACGGGCATTTGCAAGATCGTGAAATACTTATTTAGACGATCAAATGCTGCGCTCGCACCACCACGGCGGCAGTTCACAGTACACGCTGCCGGCTTGTGAATGAGGAGGTCGCCCAGAGAAAAGAAAATGCGGTCTAAAATGGCGCAAAGACTGCCGGATGGGCCAGCGTAGTAGACGGGAGAGCCGATAACGATACCATCACATTGCTTAATCTTTTCCATCAGTTGATTGTATAAGTCATCTTGAAAAGCGCAACGTCCGAGGCCCTTGCGACATTGCCAGCAACCGATGCATCCTTGGACAGGTTGATTGCCAATCCAGAAGATTTCGCTATCAATTTGCTCGGCGGTTAATATCGTCGCGATCTCAGAGAGTGCAGTAAATGTACACCCCTCTTTGTGGGGACTACCATTAATTAAAAGAACTTTCATCATAAACTCCTTACGTATAGTGTTGCTGAAAAAGACTTCTTTGTCAATTCGAAAGTGTAAATTATGGATCAAATATTTGAATAGAAAAAGCGACATGCATAATGCACGTCGCCTTTGATGTTAGATGTGAATTAGATTATTTCATTCGGCAGAAGTAATCAACAGCGAGAGAGACTTTCTTAATCACGGCTTCGCCGGAATCTGCTTTTTGTGCACCTTCAGTAATCTGAACGGCCAAGTGACGCTCCAGAAGGAGTTGCCCCATACGGTGCAAGGCACTTTTCGCAGCATTAATCTGGAGCAGGATGGTTTCGCAAGATTTACCATCGTCAAGCATACGTTCAATACCCTGGCATTGTCCAATCACTTTATGAATACGTGCATAGACATCCGGAGTATTGAGTTCTGAGTTCTTTTTACTTCTAGCCATAATATTAGCCTCTCTGTCTTTTGTCTTATAGTTGCACCAAAACTGGTGCCCCACGAGTTACCCACATCATAGTAGATTATGCGTAAAATTGCAAGTGTGTTACGTCCTAACGCGCTGAAATTGGCATAAAAAGACTTATTTTTGATGAAAAACATTCTTTTTTACGTAATAATGTGTAAGAAGTTACACGTCATTTTTAGCTCTGATGGCGATGGCTGCGTAAGAAAAGTACATTTATTTTTAGAATTTAATTACACAAATCAGGCGACTGAAAGGTGCTTAACAGACACCCAAGAACCAAAGCCCGATGGGTACGGTAATGATACACAGGGCATGTGTATTCAGGATCATTGCAGAAACGAATGGGATGTCGCCACCATAAACTTCTGCCATGGATACACCAACCATTGCCCCTGGCATTAATGCGATAATACCGAAGACTAACTTGTAGTTTTCCGGAAGTGGAAGCAGTGCTAACAGGAAGAGGATAATCGCAGGAATGATGACCATCCGGAGGATAGCAATCATGATTTGCGGATAAGTAATCAATCCTGTTAAGCGTAATTGCCCTAAACGCATACCGCAGATGAGTGCACTCGCCGGAATGGTGGCACTTCCAAGATAAGTATAGAGCGTGTTTAAGGTCACCTTTGCAAAATGACATGTGGAAAGCGTTTCAGGCGTAATGGCGAAGAAATGGAAAAGAACCAAGCAGCAAACTGCCAAGCATAGTGCTAAAATCGGTGGCCGCAGAAAAACGGATGGCAAGGATTTCAAATCTAATTTCTTACCAGTAAAGGTGCGAAATCCGAGTGTCCACATTAATGTGTCGGATGCAATAGTCGTGAGTGCAACCATTGCAATGCCTTCCTCGCCAAGGGGTGTTCCCGCAATAATCATAATTGGCAGGAAGGAATAATTATTCATTGTACAAGCGAAATGAAAAGCGCGACGGGTAGGTGCTTTGAAGTGACGTACAAACGTACGTTTTGCAACCCATCCAATGCACCACCCGATACCGATAATCGTGGCTGCACCTGCTGGGAGAATCCACTTGTCGGCAAGTTCAGCAAGTGTATACTTTCGCAAAATTGCAGAAAAAAGCAGGGATGGATAAAATACGCGAATGAGAAGAAGTGAGAGTTGTGTAGAAAAATCTTTTGAGAACCATTGGCGGCGTGTTGCCCATGTACCAATGCCAATCATTGCAAAAATGGCTAAGATTTGAATTGCAATTATCAACATACTCAACCTCCAATCGCAAATTAAGTAATAGAAAATTACTTTCTACGGAATGCCAATTTCAATACAAGTAAAATGGCTTCTTTTGCAATGGCAAGTGACATCTTTGATGTTCCAGCGACACGATCGGCAAAAACGATAGGGATTTCCGTGATGGTGAATCCTTTGTGCCATGCAGTATGGGTTATTTCAATTTGGAAACCATATCCTTCCGCTGCGATTTGTCCTAATTGAATGGCTTCAAGC
>JAFTHG010000124.1 GCA_017457555.1 Kiritimatiellia bacterium
ATGCGAATACGCCGTCTGTATTTTGTAAATGTATCTAAAATCTTCTTCTTTTTTCTTTGTAAATGGTAGTGAGATGTGCTACATTAATATAAGTTAAAAGGAGTGTCCATTATGATGCGATTAGCACTTTTTGCCCCCTTACTGATGGTTGTCGGCCAACTTTTTGCCGCACCTGATTGGGAAAATGAAACCATTTTTGCACGGAATCGTGAGCCATCACGAGCTTCCTTGTTGCCAACCGATCCCGCGACACAGTTCTCGCTTAATGGCGTGTGGAAGTTTCATTTCTCAATGACGCCAGCGACAAAAGCGACCGATTTCTGGGTACCCGGGTTTGATGTTTCCGGATGGAACAACATTGAAGTCCCTTTAAGTTGGCAAATGGCTGGTTACGGGACGCCCATTTACTCTACCGCAGAGTACCCCTTCCGCGTGAATCCCCCTTCTGTAACCACTGAACCGCCTAAAAAATGGACCGCATACAATGAACGGAACTCGGTTGGTAGTTATCGGCGCTCCTTTTTCTTGCCGGATAACTTCTCTAAAGGGCGTGTCTATTTGCGCTTTGACGGTGTGGAATCCGCTTATTACGTCTGGATTAACGGCACGCTCATCGGCTATAGCGAGGACTCCTTTACTGCAGGTGAATTTGATATTACAGAGGTGCTGAAAGAGGGCGAAAACACGATTGCAGTACAAGTTTACCGCTGGTCTGACGGCAGTTATCTGGAAGACCAGGACTTCTGGCGTCTGTCAGGCATCTTCCGTGATGTCACCCTTTTCACCACACCGGATGTGCAGATTCGCGATGTATGGATGCGTACGGGACTCGCAGATGACTACACCACAGGCACCGTTACCGGAGACCTGTGGATTCGCAACGCCGGCAAGAAACCATCAGTGGCCACCACCGCCACCATCAATTTAGGCACAATCTATCAACGGACAGTCAATGTGCCGGCCCTGGCCCCTACCCAGGAGGCCAAAATCACGTTACCCACGGTTAAATTGCCCGAAGTGTTACGTTGGACTGCCGAAACGCCCAATCTCTACGACGTTTCGGTACGCTTGGCAAATGGCGACACGCGCGCATTCAAAACAGGTTTCCGCCGGATTGAAGTGGGCAAGCAGGGCGAGCTTCTCGTCAATGGCGTCCGTACCATCATCAAGGGGGCTAACCGCCATGAAATGGATCCCGACCGTGGTCGCTCATTGACCCGTGAACGCATGGAACAAGATGCACGCCTCCTGAAGGCAGCCAACTTCAATGCCGTCCGCACTGCACACTACCCCAACCATCCCTATTGGTACGAACTCTGTGACCGCTTAGGCATCTATGTCATGGATGAAGCCAATATTGAAGCGCACCAGATTCGTGGCACACCACAATGTTTGAACAATGTCCCCTCGTGGCACGCAGCCTACGCTTTCCGCGTGCGAAATATGTTTGAACGCACCAAAAACCACCCCTCTATTATTATGTGGTCGCTCGGCAACGAAACAGGGCCAGGTAAGAATCTGGAAGATCAGGGCGATTGGCTCAAGCAAGTTGACCCATCGCGTCTGGTGCATTACTGCGACTTCCCGGAGAATTCTCCACACAATGACATGGACAGTGCCATGTATCGCACGCATGATTCTTTGAAGAATACGGCAAAGCGTCATCAGCATCGTCCTTTCATCCATGTGGAATATGCTCACTCTATGGGTAATGCATGCGGTAACTTCGATGAATACATTGAAATTTACGAACAAAATCCACGCATGATTGGCGGGTTCATTTGGGACTTTGTTGACCAAGGATTACGCGCAGACAAGGATGAAACAACTGGGCTCTACCGTCTAAAACCCAAAACAGGCAAAGCACTTGCATGGGGCGGAATGTTTGGTGACGCACCCAATTTTGGCAGTTTCTGCGACAATGGTGTGATTACCGCAGACCGTCTGCCGAAGAGTCAGTACTGGACTGTCAAACATGCACAGCAGTATTTTGCCTTTACATGGGATGTCAAAGCACAGGCGTTGACCGTTACCAGCAAGTTTTTCCACAAGACCGCACAAGGCTACGCGCTCTTCAACCAAAAGGGACACAAGTTAGCGACATTACCAATGCTGAAGCCCGGAGAAAGCTGCAAAGTTTCCCTCGTTATTCCGACAGCAACCTTTATAGAAGACTTCCCCGTCTTTGTGGCACCGGATGCCGAATCTAATGAAAACATTATTGAAACGGCAGAAGCATGGTATGCTATTCCCTCTTCAAAGCCTGTTGAAAAAGTACGCACCGTCAAGCAGAAACACGATTGGCCAGATGTCAAGTATACCGTTGAGAAGAAAGCAGACGGCTCCATTACAGTCACCGATCAAGCTAAGACCTGTACGCAAATCGTTTTCCGTGAAGGTGTGCTTACGCAGATTCACTACAACGACAAGGAGCTACTCGCGGCACCTCCCCAGTTCACACTCTATCGTGCCCC
>JAFTHG010000125.1 GCA_017457555.1 Kiritimatiellia bacterium
AGTCCGCAAGGGCAAGGTCAAGAACATCACCGATTTCGGTGCGTTCGTGGACCTCGACGGCATGGATGGCTTGCTCCATATCACCGATATGAGCTGGGGCCGCATCAAGCACCCGTCCGAACTGCTCAAGAACGGTCAGGAACTCGATGTGATGATCCTCGAAGTCGACTTGGAGCGTGAACGCGTTTCCTTGGGTCTCAAGCAGGCTCAGACCAATCCTTGGGATGACATTGAAAACCGTTATCCTGTGGAATCCCGCCTCCGTGGTAAGGTGGTCAACATTGCTCCTTATGGTGCATTCGTTGAACTCGAACCCGGCATTGAAGGTCTCGTCCACGTTTCTGAATTCAGCTGGACGAAGCGCGTGAACCGTGCTGCCGACGTGCTCAGCGTGGGCGACGAAGTGAACGTGATGGTGTTGAGCATCGATTCTCAGAATCAGAAGATCGCTCTGGGTATCCGTCAGACCGAAGCCAATCCGTGGGACACCGTGCAGGATCGTTACCCGGTCGGTTCGCGTATCACCGGCAAGGTGCGTAACTTCACCACCTACGGTGCTTTCGTGGAAATGGAAGAAGGCATTGACGGTATGATCCACGTTTCCGATATGTCCTGGACACGTAAGATCAATCACCCCTCCGAAGTGCTTCAGAAGGGTCAGCCCGTGGAAGCCATCGTGCTCGAAATCGACACCGCTAACCAGCGCATCAGCCTGGGTCTCAAGCAGGCTCAGACCGACCCCTGGAGCTCCATCGCTTCGACCTACCAGATCGGCCAGATCGTTAAGGGTAAGGTTTCCAAGATCGCTTCCTTCGGTGCATTCATTGAATTGGAAGACGGCGTGGATGGTCTTGTGCACATCTCCCAGATCTCTGACCAGCACATCGAAAAGGTGCGCGACGCTCTCAAGGTGGGTCAGGAAGTGGAAGCTCGCATCGTAAAGATTGACCGCGACGAACGCCGCATCGGTCTCTCGATCAAGGCTGTCAACATGGATGAAGGCGAAGTGGCTCGCCTCACCGCTGAAGTCGACACCGACGCCGGTGCCGCCAATCAGCTCGGTGCCTTTGCCAATGCTTTCGAAGAAGCTTTCGCTTCCTCTGAAGAATGGCAGCCCGGCCAGAACTAAGTTTGTTTCTCCCGAAATAAACAGCCAAAAGAAGCACCCCTCACCGGGTGCTTCTTTTTATTCTGTAATTGTTTAACAGCCCCCTTTTGCACACGAAACAAAGAAGCGTTCTGAACAAACCTTTCAAGACCACCAGCCGAATTATACACCCTCCCCAAATCAACCAACGCTGCCTGTGATTCTTTACTTGCTCTTACGGGACTCTTTTTGATATAGTATCGCTCATTCACGTGCGATTGTAGCTCAATTGGATAGAGCGTTGGCCTCCGAAGCCAAAGGTTACGAGTTCGACCCTCGTCTTTCGCACCATTTTTATTTCTGGAGCGGTTATGGCAAAAGATCTCAAGGCAGCCTACAAGACCGTCATGGACGATCACTTCACCCCCCAAATGGAAATTTCGTTCATTGATGGCGACAAGCGTCAAACACTCGTTTACGAAAAGGTCTCTTGGACGATTGATAATGTTCACAAGGGCTTGCGTTATGGCGAGAACCCCGGTCAGGAAGCAGCGATGTATCGCCTGACCAATGGCAACTTGGTCTTGGGTGACGTTCAGACGATTCAGCCGGGCCGCGCGCTGGTTTCGGACGCGGAATTACTGCAGTTCGGCAAGCATCCGGGTAAGATCAACCTGACGGATGCGGATAATGCGCTCAACATCCTCCGTTATTTAATGGATACGCCGTGTGCTGTCATTGTGAAGCACAATAATCCCTGCGGCGTGGCAAAGGGGACGACCATCGCAGAGGCGTATGACCGTGCCAATAAGGCGGATATGTTGGCGGCTTTCGGTGGGTGCATTGCACTCAACCGCACCTGCAATCACGAAACCGCTGAATTGATTACGCGCAACTATGCCGAAGTGGTCGTAGCACCTGACTTCACCGAAGATGCCCTCGCCCTCTTCGCGACCAAGAAGAATCTCCGCGTGATGCGCATCGGCGAAATTGAACGCCTCGCCACCTACGCCACGGAGCGCTTCGTTGATTTCAAGAGTATGATGGACGGCGGTATCATTGCCCAATGGAGTTATCTGCCGGAAGCACGTACTCCCGAAGGTCTTTTCATCCATCCGGAAGTCACAGACAAGGATGGCAATGTACACCGCATTGAGCGTGCTCCAACGGCGCGTGAATTGGATGATATGATTTTTGGTTGGCTCGTTGAGAGCGGCATTACCTCCAACTCGGTCATCTTCGTTAAGGATGGCGCAACGGTTGGCATTGGTACAGGCGAACAGGATCGTGTGGGCGTGGCAGAAATTGCCCGTGACAAGGCTTATCGCAAAACGGCTGACCGCTTCGCGCGTGAGACCTATGGCAAGCCCTATAATGAATTGACCGACGTCGCCCAACGCTCCGCTTGCGACCGTGTCGCTCAGGAATTGCGCGGTGGTCTGATTGGTTCGTGCATGGTTTCAGACGCCTTCTTCCCCTTCCGCGACGGTCCTTTGGTCGGCATCCGCGAAGGCATCGCCTCAATCATTCAGCCGGGCGGTGCTATCCGTGACTGGGATGTGATTGACTGCTGCAATGAACACCGCGTCGGCATGGTCTTCACGGGTCAGCGTAGCTTCCGCCACTAATCTTACAGGCGTAGACAATGATGCGACTGTTGCTCATTCTTCTCCCACTCCTGGGACTTTGTTTAACCGGTTGTACCGCCACAATGGCACGCTATTGTGACGAAACTGCCGTGACGGTTCAGGCGGAGGTGAAGAGCACGCAGTCGCTTGACATCCCGGTGCGCTTCTTCAAAGAAGAACTCCCTGAACGCTATCAGCACAAAGGGCTGGGCATTATCAATGACCAGGAAACCTTTTTGAAGATGTGGAATCTTTATGCTAAAGAAGCCACCGTATTGCCTCCATCGGTTGATTTCAGAGATTATGTCCTGATTTTCGTTTACGATCCGAACTATTACAACCATGTTGAAATCATCGGACTAAACGTGTGGCAAGGCATTGCCAATCCCATTGTGCGGAAGACCGACTGGAAATTAAGCATTGAAGGCAACCAGCAGATGCGAAAGATTCGCGAAGCAGAGGGTGCCAAGTTGCCGGAGCCCAAGGTTAATGTTGCCTTTCAGCAGGTGCCACGTCATCGTCCGGGGCAGTCTGGCGTGACGGCTCTGATGGTTGAAGGTAATGCGGATGACCCCGGCGAAAGTCTGGTGATCCCAATCCCTGAAAAGCCCTGATCCCTTCGTATGCCTCACCGTCAGCTCTCATTCAAAGAAGCCTATCAGCGTGTACGCATCCCGGAGCAAACGCTTCGGGATGCGGTAAAGTATGGCGAAGTCCCTCATCGTAAGCAAGGGACAGATGTCATCTTCAAGGCTTCGGAATTGGATGCTTGGGCATCTGCGCGCCTGCTGGCACTAAGCCCCAAGACGCTCCTGCCTGAACACACCGCTTCTACGCGGATGGATGTCAAGAATCTCAAAGATGACATCATTCTGCCACAACTGCTTAAAACCGACTACATCGATCTTGATTTTCGCGCCAAAACGCGAAAAAGTGTCATTCGTGACCTCGTTGATGCTGCAGACGCCAAGGGATTATTGTGCGACCCTGCGGATTTACTAAATCAGTTGGAAGAGCGCGAAGCGGTTTCTTCGACAGCGCTTCCCGGTGGCATTGCCCTGCCCCACCCTCACCATCCGGACCCCTATCTGATTATGGAGCCCTTTATGCTCATCGCTCGCGCACGCAAACCTGTATGGTTCGGTGCAGAGGATGACGCTCCGACAGACCTTTTCGTCCTCCTGTGCTGTGGTGAAAATATGAGCCATCTGCACGTCTTGGCGCGCGTCTGTATGATGGTGCGCGAAACGACTATTTTGGAAAAACTCCGCGCAGCGGAAACCCCTGACGAAGCAATGGAAGCGCTCCTCGCTGCCGAGCACGAAGTCCTCTCCAAACTCCGTTAATCCTCCGTGCGCCTTACCTCGCCTTCAACACCTATGGCACACGTTACGCTTGAAATTCACGGTAAACTCACTCCCCCACTCCTGAAAAAACGCCTCCAGTGTGCAGCACAGGTTTGTGCCAATGCTGCTGAGCGCTGGAGTCGTGCGGAAGTGCCTTGGCAGGAAGTGACGATTCATTTAATTCACGATTCCCTCAGCGCAGAGGTTAATGATGCAATCCTCGGTCACGTGGGCCCAACGGACGTCATCACCCAACGTTATGAGCCCTTCCCGGGCGAAGAGATGGGACTTATTGGCGAACTTTATGTCAATTTAGATGAAGCGGCACGGATGTCTGAAAAGCTCAAGACAACCACCTTTGAAGAAGAAGTCGTCCTCTACATTGCCCATGGATGCGACCATCTTACCGACGCCGATGATGCCACACCCGAAGAACGCAAAGCTATGCGTCGGCGTGATCTGCGCTGGATGCATGCCGCTATCCGACAAGCGGATGCACTCTAATCATCCTTCATCAAAACAAATCAGCCGACGCATTGCATCGGCTGATTTGTTTTTTAAGATAGCGTAAACATCTGATTTCCGGCAGACTCTTACAGCCCCTCACGCATACGACGCGAAGTTCGCACCGCACAAAAGGCCTTTCCGCACATTGAGCAGTGGTCATCATCATGCGCTGCGCCCGTCTCGGCACGTGTCTTCAACCAGCGTTCACGTGCAGCGCAAGGATCCAACGCCTCTGCAAATTGAGCATTCCAATCAAAGTTAAAGCGTGCATCCGACATCCGATCATCCCGATCTCGTGCACCTGGGAGCCCGCGTGCCACATCACCTGCGTGTGCGGCAATCAAATAAGCAATACATCCCTGATGCACCTCCGTAGCATCAGGCAAGCCCAAGTGTTCTGCCGGCGTAACATAACACAGTAAGCTCGCGCCATACGTCGCGGCCGCTGTTGCACCAATTGCCGACACGATGTGATCATACGCTGGTGCGATGTCTGTAACAACCGGTCCCAGCACATAGAATGGTGCACCATCACATACTTCTTGTTCGCGCTCCATATTCATCTGGATTTGATTAAAAGGAACGTGTCCTGGCCCCTCAACCATCACTTGAACGCCACGCGCACGGCAGCGCTGGACTAATTCACCTAGCACCGACAATTCTGCAAACTGAGCATCATCACTGGCATCTGCCAAGCATCCCGGCCGCAAGCCATCCCCCAGCGAAACCGTCACGTCGTACTTTACCAGAATATCCAACACCTCATCCCAGTGGGTATAAAGCGGATTTTCTGCATCATGTTGTTTCATCCACTCCGCCATAATAGCACCACCACGGGAAACAATGCCCATTTTCCGTGTCAACGTCAAAGGGATGTGCTGACGCAGCAATCCCGCATGAAGTGTCATAAAGTCCACACCCTGCTCCGCCTGTTCACGAATCACTTGGAGCAAAGTTTCCGGTTCCATCACTGGGATATCCCCATCCAATCGGGAAATGGTTTCGTAAATTGGCACCGTCCCTAAAGGTGCCGGCGAGTGATCCAACATTCCTTGGCGAATCTCACGTAACTCTTGACGAATCTCTTCTGCGCCCTTACCGGACCCCACCGAAAGATCCATCACAAACTGCGCCCCGGCCTGTAAGGCGACATCCAACTTGACCAACTCATCCCCAATCCCGGAACGTGTCGGCGAACGCCCCAAATTCGCATTAATTTTTGTCTTGAACAAGCGCCCGACACCTGTTGGTTTCACGCCCTGATGGGCAGGATTTAATGGAATCACCGCCCGTCCTGATGCAACAGCCGCACACATCGCTGCTACTTCCACCTTTTCCTCTGCTGCGACAGCACGCATTGCCTCCGTCACAATTCCCTGTTTTGCCGCTTCAAGTTGCGTCATACATCATCCTCCTTTCAAAAACGCACCTATTCTATCAAACCTGCATTCTGTTATTGAAAAAGGGAATTATAAAAATGTAATTTTCTTCGCCCGGACGCCATCATTTAGCCACTTCTTCAATTGACACAACCAAATTTTTTATACTCTTCCGTAAAAATATCTTGCTTTTTCAAAATGAGTTTGACATAATATGTCGCGTTTTACGTTTATTGCCTCATTGTGTAATGGTAGCACAACTGACTCTGGATCAGTTTGTCAAGGTTCGAATCCTTGTGAGGCAACCATTTTGAAAGAAGTCTGTAGAGCGCGTCTCTGCAGACTTCTTTGTTTTCAGGAAAGGAGCCGAGTCATGGTTGAAAGCCTTTTGGATATTTTGCGGACGAATGCGAAAGAATCGCCAGAAAATATGGCACGTCTGCTGGGTGTTGATGTTGCAGAAGTTGAAGCAACGATTACTCGTCTGGAGAATGAGGGCATCATCCGGGGTTGGCAAGCTATCATCAACGAAGATTTAGTACCGCATGACTCGGTCACTGCTGCCATAGAAGTGCGCGTTACGCCTGAGCGGGACGGCGGCTTCAACCGCATTGCCGAGGAAGTCAGCCGCTTTGAAGAAACCGAGGCGGTTTATTTGATGAGTGGGTCGTATGACTTGCTCCTGTTTGTCAGTGGCAAATCCCTTCTTTCGGTGGCTCGCTTTGTCAGCGAAAAACTCTCAACCATCCGTGGCATCGTTTCCACCGCCACTCACTTCCGCCTGAAGACCTACAAACAAAACAATGTGTTGATGGCTCGTCCGCAAAATGACAGCCGTCTTGTGGTGAGCCCCTGATATGGAT
>JAFTHG010000126.1 GCA_017457555.1 Kiritimatiellia bacterium
ATAAAACCATCGCCTCGGTATTACATTGAAAGAGTACTGGCGTGGCACTGCGCTTTAGTTTAAACGTTTCCACCCGGCGTTCCCCTGCCATAGGGGTGACCACGTGATATTCCGGTTGATAACCAGCCTTAGTGACTTTGAGCAATGCAGGTTGGCCTGGTGGCAAGGTTAGCTGAAAGGTGGAGCCTTCCCCTACCTTTTTGTAATTTAAGAGAAGTGTCGCTGCGGGTTCAACGGTTACACGCACGGTTGCTGGTAGCACCTCTTGTGCAAAAGCCAATCGTGTCACAAGAAGCAACGTGAGTACTACACTCTTCAAGATTGTCGTCATATTAGCGTCCCCCCTTCATTCCACGGCGCTGTTCAACCGTGAGCAACTTCTCGGATGCCTGCTGATGACGTCGGTCATCCCGATCGGGAATCAATCGCAAGATCTTCTGAAGTTGCTGAATTGCCACTTCATAACGCTGCGTATTCAGAGCCTGATCTACTTCAAACAACGTTGCTTCATAGCGTTCAGCAAGCAAGGCTTCCGCTTGTGTCAACCCTGCAGTGAGCGGTTTAATCGTTTCAGGTTTGGGATTCAAGGTTTCTAAAGCGGAGAGTCCTTTCTTATATGCGGTTACGGCCGCCCAGAGTTTATCATCCCCCAAGTCCCGTTGTTCCCAATAACGTTCTGCCACTGCCAGTTGTTCTTCAGCCAAAGCTTCTAATTCTGCCACAGAATACTGCGCTGCCCACACTTGCAATTCGTTACTGGCAAAGAATTCCAACGTTTCACAAATGCCATTGAATATGGGATGCGTAACATTTTCCGCGGTACGTTGCCACACCTCTGTGCCACGAACTAAGGTCAGCTTGCGCCGTTCAAGCGAAATCCCATCTGGGCTACGCTCCGGGAAGATTTCTCCGATTTTGGAAACATCCACTTCCCACAACATTTTCATCAAGGTTGCTTTGGCATCCTTTGAGAGTTCTGTGACCTTGGAAAAACTCCGGTCTGCTTCACCTAAGTCTGTGACATCCACCATCAAGAGATTGGTCGTCGCATCATACGTCAGCGTATAGGAAAAGAGATGCTGTGCATCCACTACCAACCGTTCATAGTGAAACTCGGCCAATTGCGAGGTGCGAGCAATCTGACGAACCGCAAGCGCCTTGGGCTTTTCAGTCCCTTCCATAAAGAGCAAACCGCCCGCCAACGAACAAAAAAGCACCAGACAAAGAGCTATAATCAACCATAATTTCTTCTTCGCTGCCGGCGAAGACTCTTCCTTTTCCGAGGGCTTCTCT
Organism: Kiritimatiellia bacterium; assembly: GCA_017457555.1. Taxonomy (GTDB): domain Bacteria; phylum Verrucomicrobiota; class Kiritimatiellia; order RFP12; family DVOR01; genus Spyradenecus. Next base: position 1,294 of record JAFTHG010000126.1, read on the forward strand.
GCTTTAAAAAGTTCCGGACGCTCACTGACGGGATCAGTTTGTTTCTCCTCTATAGGTGCATCCGCAGACTCAAAGAGTTGCGTTTTCTCCGGTGTAACAGGAGTGACAGTCGCCTGAGATTGTGCCAAGCCAGTAATCTGTGCAACACGAAGCACCCATGAACCAATCGTAAGCGTATCGCCTTCATGGAGCGGAAGCGGCTGCTCTCGCACTGCTACGCCATTCAGAAGCGTACCATTGGAGGAGATTAAATCTTGCACCATCGGTTCTGACGTAAAGAAAATACGGCAATGTTGGCGTGACAACGCTTCATCATTTAATGCGATGTCTGCCGTCTTTGAGCGTCCAATGACCGCACCTTCTCCTGAAATGACAAAGATGCGCCCAGCTTCTTGGCCTGAAACAACAATGAGTTGCACTTGTTTTTTCATAAGGTCTCCGTTAAATTGCTAACTGGGGTTTACGCTTTCGGCGGCTCCATATATCCCCTATTTGCGAGTGGGCAGGTATCACACAGTAGTTTTGGATTATGGCAGAAGTCTGCATAGATCTGCAAAAGCCCCTGCTGTCTCATCCCATCGGTTGGAATTCCTGCCGTACGCCCTGTTAAACGCTGCCATGTATCACGCATCGGCATTGAAAGTGTTTCGCCGGGAAGTGCCGACAAATGACGCGCCTCCAAGGTTCCCAGCGCGAGCCGATAAGGAATGAAAAGATTGAGCATCACTGCAACAGCGCGTTGCGAACCGATTAATGCCGTTGAAGCATGCAATTCTTTGCGTAAACAATCGCCTGCCTGTGTAATCGCTTTGGGTAAATCTGCCACCGGCGTTTCTAACAGACGCGCTAAATGATGTAGGACTCCCAGACCGCCAGCCAAGCGTTTAAGCGGATGATTTTGAGGGCGCATCCCCTTCAAATCCCAATGGTAAGGCTGAACCGGTGGTTGCAAACCGCTCTCCCACCAGAGATCCCAGAGGTCACGCTGCTCTTCCTTCAACAATCCGGAAATGCGTGCCAGCACAGCAAACCGCTTTAAGGTAGAGAAGGGCTCCAACATGCGCAGAGGGACTTCTTGCGCCAATCGCCGGAAGGTTTCACTATTCCGGCGACACCCCATTGCCACCATTAAGCCCTCATAGAAGACTTGTGATGTGGCTTCCGCTTCGGCCTGCGCAATGAAACGTTCGGTCTTGATTAACAATCGATGATAGCCTGCCGCGGCTAAAAGGCGGTCTAATGCAAGTGGTTCTCGTTGAAAGTAGGCACGGCAAGGTCGTGGCACCCCCGCATAACGTGCGTCCGAATCGCGCACAGCCTCCACCATCGCCGCATACGATGGCAAAATACGCTCTAATGCCAAATGTGGTACACGCAGTGGCAGCGTCTTTGCGCCGGGTGTCGCAAACCATGTAACATGCAGAATCAATCCGCCATACGCTGGGTTGGGTGTGTGCCGATGGGCATCCCAATCGGTTGGGCGAACGTGTACTTCAATAGCACCTCGCTGGATGGTTCCCCCGATTACGAGCACCGCATCACAGAAATCCGGCCCATCGGCATGATTCCATCGTCCGGGATCCACCACTTCAATCGGTGTCCCATCCACTAAGGTCAGCGCAGCACCTTCAAAGGCCTGAGCTTGCCAGACCAGTTGCAAAATGTGTTCATCACCTGAGAAACCGTCGCACGTCTTCTCGTGACAATAAACCGATGACTGCTGCAATAGCGATTGATACTCGGCAGCAGCGTCACGCATAGCGTCAAGCGGATTCATAGATTTCAAAGAACCCGTCCGGCACATTAGAAAAAACGGCGTCTAGCGAAGAAGATCACCGTCAACAGCATCAAAAGAAAGGCAATGCCGAGAATCACTAAGAAGCCCATGCTGCCCCACGTCTGTGCGTTGGCAAAGGGCAACCACGTGTTCATACCAAAGATAGAAGCTATCAACATCGGCACCGTTAAAACGATCGTCATTGACGTCAGAAACTTCATGACATTGTTCAGGTTGTTGCTGATAATTGAAGCAAAGGCATCCAAAGTCCCTGTCAAAATGTTACTGTGAATGCTTGCCATCTCCAGTGCCTGCTGATATTCAATCCGGACATCTTCCAACACGTCCAAATCATCTTCATCAATATCCAGTTGGCGCGTTGTGCGGATACGTCCCAACAAAATATCGTCTGCTTTCAGCGACGTGGTGAAGTAAACCAACGACTTTTCAATATTCAGCAATCGCATCAAACCTTCATTGGAAATGGATTCATGCAACTCCTGCTCCACCATATCTGCTCGCTGACGGATGTCGCGCAGATAACGCAAGTAGAGAATGGCCGCATGCCACAAAAGGTGAAACGTAAAACGGAACTTCTGTTCCGGAGGACATACGCGCCGAATTTGATCCAAGAAGGAGGCTGCAATCGGTGTAGAGCGGTTACAGACCGTAATCACCGCATTGGACGTATGCACCACACCAAGAGGCAATGTATTGAACGGATGAAGATTTTCGTCGGGTTCGTGATACGGGATATGCACAACAATCAGCACCGTACCATCATCATCAACATCCAGACGGGGCCGTTCATCTCGGTCGAGTGGAGCCGATAAGAATTCACGCGAAACGCCTGTCAAGGTCTGCACACGCAAAATCTCTTCCGTAGACGGATCGGCCAAGTTTACCCAGCACGGCCCATCCGGCGTGACAACTTCGCGTAAACTGCCATTCAACCACTGATAAATGGACAACATTTTACGATCCCCTTTCTGTTTCGTCACCATAACGTGACATCAAGAAGCGTTCGTAATCCTTCGGCTTACGGCGACTGATAAATTTATACCCCTTCAACACCCACAATTTGCGCAACTTCAAATGCGCCACAAAAAGGCGAGCACGGCTTTCCGGAAAGGCGTTCGGACCTTCCAACAATTTCCCATCGGGAGTTACCAACATGTGGTAATAGTGCTTATACACCGACGACAAATCGGCCAACAACAAAATTTTGCGAATCCAACGCGGGAACCATTTACGCAAATAAACGCCCGACTGGAAATCTATCAACGCAGGCTTAAACCCAGGCAGAATTAACACATTTTTGGCATTGCGCGTATCCAAATGCGTCACCCCCCGGCGATGCATCGCACAAACCAAACGCTCTAAAGCGCGGAAATAAGAGAGTGGGAAAGGTTCACGCAAAAATTCCTCAGGGATTTTGGCACGCACCTCTTCACGGTAACGCTGATTGTAATCCCCTACTGTAATCCCCTCTAAAAACTCCATGCCAAATGCATATGCATCCACACGAAAAAGACGTTGCGGCACCCCATCCAAACCTTCCAGCAACTTCATCAAACGGTACTCGTGCCCAACCATCCAGCGGCCCCACGTCCAGCGAATCCACCACGGACTTTTACGAAAATCCTTGATGACCACCATTCCTTCCGGTGTTTTGAGTCGATAAACACACGCATTCCCGGCACGGCCTTTACTAAGGCAACACACACCCGGTGCTTCCCAATCTTTACGCATTACAGGAGTCGACATACTTGGCATCCTTTCATTCGTCAATCGTTTCTCAAAACACAAG
>JAFTHG010000127.1 GCA_017457555.1 Kiritimatiellia bacterium
GACTCTTTTCGTCAAACGTCCCTACGTTGTCCGTCGCCGATTTGATTTGGGTGGGAATCTCGTTGTTAAAGGTTACATTGAAGCGGGCGTTGGATAATGCTTCAATATCACCCTCATCGCTTGGGGATAAAGATCTGGCTCTGGGAAATCCCCGTAAGTCTCTCCATACCACCCCATCCAATCTTCCATCAATTGCAGTTGTTTGACCATTGGCATAAGTGATAGGATTGTCACGATCGACTGCTCGTCGAGCCCTGCGGAGTGCATCCCAAGCATTAAAGAACTGCGGAGAGCGTCTTTTTTGCTTTCTGGTGACTTCTTCATTGAATAATTTCCTTACTTCAGCGATCTCACGCGAAACATCATCATTCAGTTCCCATCCGTGAATGATATCAAATTCACCATAGTCTTTTCTGTTGTAGAGGTAACAAAAGTTTGCCGTATATGCAAATCCCCAACCAAGTGGCTTCATATGGTGCATACTTTTCATCATGCGATCTCGCTCGGCGATTGCGTTTTAAAGGATTGCATATTCTTGTGAATTAACGAAAAGCAGTTCCGCACCCTCGGCTTTGTCGCTAATTGACACGTGTACATCCTTTGGGTTGACAACAAACTGAAATCGATAGCGGATATCAGGATTATCTGTTGGCGCAAGGTTTTTTGTAGACTTTATCTGATTGGGATTCATCGCCACAAACACGTCCGACGCACTGAGATATCCGCGTCCATATTTCCCCGCATCGGTGATATTACGGAAGATTACGCCATCACACCCCATTTCCGCAGCTTCAGCCACCCAAGCTCGCGTGCGCTGCGAGTATGCAACATGGTAGTGCTCTACATCAAATACGGGAATATCGCCATCTTGGTAACCCGCAAGGTCTTCAACCTCAACGCCCATATTGTTGGCAATCTTCTCCTTTTGCTCATCGGTAAGTTCGTCATACGTTACCATCTTCCCTGATAAGTCGTAAACGTTATGCCAATTGGAACCGCCGCCATTGACAACTAACGGATCTCGGATATTCAAAAACACTTCATATTCAAGACGTCTATCACGCCCCAACACATAATCTTGAATAAACTCTTCCAAATCGTCTTTGACGTATACGTTTTCATACCCTTCGTCATCTTCCACTCGATAAACAGCCTCAATAGACTCCCCTCCTTCAAGCGACCAGTTTTCTTCTAATTCCTCTACCGTGGAATAGACTTCACTTTGCCGAAGATTATATTCGTCGTATACAGCGAAGCCTTCTGTGGCATTATCAAAACCGGTACCAGCCCCTTGTGCTTCCTTAAAAGCGTCTTCCCAAGTTTCAGTCCGCTTTGGCGCAAAGAGTTCACCGCCACCAGAATAAGACTCAGCCACCGACAAATCCCGAGCAAAGAAATATCCAATATCATCCGTATCAACAAACTCCGTGAATCCTCCCTTTTCAGTCCCATGAAACACCGCGAGCGGTTCCCCGTTCTCGTCCACGACCTTGGAAGCGTTCTCGGGGTCATTCTCCCAATCGCCGAACCACTGCTTGAATGCCGGCGTGCGCACCTGCACCCATTGACGCTCCGTAAGATTCGTAGGCTTGCCATTGGGTGCTTTCAGCCAACCCGGCTTCTTCGTGCCATCAGCATTGGTATACCGCGCCACCACCTCGTTATACTCGGCATCGTTCGCATTCACCTTA
>JAFTHG010000128.1 GCA_017457555.1 Kiritimatiellia bacterium
AGTGACGCCGCAGAGGCGCGTCAGGTCGGCATTGAAGCAGTCAATGCCGCTGTCAGCGGAGCATATCGCAGCGGAACGATTGCTATTTTGCGTCAACCGGGAGCTGACTATCAGATCTCTTATGCTGTCAAACCGCTCTCCTCGGTGGCAAAGCACACGCGAGAATTGCCGGATGAATACATTAATGCTGATGGCAATAATGTGACAGAGCAATTTTTGGAATATGCTCGGCCGATTATTGGCGCATTACCGGAAACCGCACGTTTCAATCAATTACGCAAGTAAAGCGTGTATTGCAGGATGCGGTGAGGCAGAACGTTGCTGGCTGTTAGCCGAAAGTTGCGTTTTTTGCTAAACTATTGCCCATTTCGTTTTGAGATTGGGCAATCTTTATAAAGGATACGAATGTTGTTGAGACAGATTTTGGCAGGTATTACGATGACTCTCATCGCTGGTGCGATGTATGGGCAATCGGTTTTTGATATGCCGAAACTCTTTCCTCAACATCGGCAATATCTGGCAGAATTCGTAACAGCTTTGCAAAAAGGCAACCTTCTTGCCGCTGAAACAGCCGCCCGGACAGCAATTAAGATTTTCCCGAATGATGCCAATTGGCATTACAATGTGGCGTGTGTCTGTGCCAAAGGACGCCGGATTGATGAAGGACTCTTTTGGTTGAAGAAGGCTGTTGCGTGTGGCTTCAATAATGTCAAACAGTTGCAGGAAGATGCCGATCTGATAGCCCTGCGTCAGACACCGGCCTTCGCTGAAATATTAGCAGCAGCACAAGATGCCCGTGGTGAGCGCTCCAAAAATGCAGCATTGCATTCTGCGCGACATGAACAGGTCGCGCTTGGTGCAACGTTGACGGTTACAGCGCAGAACACCCAGTGGAATTGGGACCCAGTGCAGGGCGGTTATATGATGACTCTGCTCTTGCAGGCTGGCGATCGCCGTCCCGTCGCGGAGCAGTATCGTGGCCCCTATGCTGAGTTGATTCAGACATGGTTGCGTGAAGGGACTGCCGCAGGGAATGCTGGTGACCTCTATGTGAATCGCGATGAAGACCGGACGCAGATACCGTATGAAGACTTCCCGTTGCTGACGCCGGTGGTCTATTCCGACGAAGCGCAGATTGCAAAAGCGCATGTGGGGGCTGCAAACGGTGTGTTTACTTCGGGCGCAGTGGCATATCCCGTTGTTGGATTGAGTACATTGTCTTTGGCAAATACACCGTTCTGGCGTTCGTTGCCACGCTTGATTGCTACAGAAGCTCAGGCAGATGTACTGGCCTTTCGATTGGCAATGGCCAATCAACTTTATGTCTATGACGCCTCATCGGATTACAGTTTCCAGCATCAGGCAGATGTTTTGACCGCTGCGGCGACTCAGTTTATTCCTTCCGGATGTCGGGTAGGGAGCGATGCAGAGGCAAAGTCCAAGGCAAGTCGTTTGACCTCTTTGCTCTTTGCGGGTTTGGCTGCGTTCCGACCCGAAACCAAACAGATAATGTTGCAACGCGGTCTTTTGGTGCCCACGATGCAGATGCTGTTGCGCCAAAGTATTAAGGGGGCTCCCGATTATTGCACGTCGGCGGCTCATCCAACGGTGTTTGATGTGGATGCGTTAGATGGTGAGGCTTTTATACGGGCAGCGCATGCATTGAAGCCGGAGCAGTTACCTGTCGCTTTTCAGATTGCCGCCCGCTATGAGTCAATGCCGCTTCAGTATGTAGATTACTTCGATGCTCCCAAAAGTGAACGCGTGTCGGATACACCGTGGTCGATTAAACGCGTCATTCGTGGGAAAAATCTGACACGCAAGTTGACCCTATCTGCGCAGGCTGTTGAGCCCGGCGTGACGTATCAGTGGTTTGTGGTGAATGGTGATCCCGATAAGATTCGCATCCGTCCCTTAACGCAGGATGCATCGTTGACCACGCTTGAGGTGGATTACCATGGCGAATATGAGCAGCAGGGCTTCAAGATGCGGCATGTGGATATTGCCTGTGTCGCGTTGCGGAAGGGAAAACCTGCCTCTGCGCCCTGTTTCGTATCGTTCCGTTATCTGGCAAATGAACGCCGCACCTATGATGCACAGGGACGTATCACTCAGATAGACTACAGGAGTCCGTCATCAGGCTTTGTTTATGAAGATCCGGCTCTCTCTGCATTCAAGAATTGGTGCGATGACTATCAGTATGAAGGACACCAATTGCGGGGTTGGAAGCGAACGCTCCCGAATGGCGAAGAGCAACAGTTTGATGCGACAGGACGCCGGATTTTAGAAACGTATCCGGATGGTTCGCCGAAGCGTGTGGTAAAAGTGTCGTATTTACCACGAGTGGATGCCAAAAGTAATGCGGTGTCATCACCAGCAATTGAACTGTTGCAAGCGGATACCGAGCACATTTTAACCCTTTAATGGACTAAGGTAACTATGAAATTCTTAAACTTATCTCCTTTAACACAGAAACGCCTTGAACGTTTTCGTAGAAGTCGTGTGGCTTTTTGGTCGCTCCGCCTTCTGATTGTTTTGTATATCATCAGCTTAGGCGCAGAGTTTATTTGTAATGGTAAACCGTTGTTGATGCGTTTTGATGGCGAATGGTCCTGCCCCTTTTTGATGACGCAACCGCCGGAAAGTGTGCAGAAGGCCACCGGTGAAGCAACGCATATTGACTATCGTCTCTTCACAAAGAGTGACTCCTTTAAGAAGAATGCTTCCAATTTTGTGCTTTTTGCTCCTGTGCGTTACTCGCCCGGAGAAACGTTGGATACGGCAGATTTGGAAGAAGACAAGGTCGTTACCCTGTCGTTGATTCCCAATCAGCCGGTGGGACGCTTTAATTTAACGCGTGATTTTGCAATTGTACGTCAGGATAACTGTAAGCAGTTTTTCCCCAACATGGATTTGCATGATGGCCATGTGAATTTGGCGGATGTGATTGATGTTACGCCGGAATTGCGTCAGGAAATCAATCGCCGTCTATTGGGTGAGGCGTGCGAATCGTACGAAACAACCGTTTCGCCGATGCCGCTTCGCGCCTTTAAGTGGCAACAGTTGAAGCTGATCCTTGCGCCAACGGCAGGAGGGGATCTGCCCGCAACCCTGCGTGTCAACTTACGGGCGATTCTGCCGGATAATCAGCGCTTCCTGCCAAAGTTGACCTATACGTTTACGCGTGTGGAGGATGAGCAGGGCAATTTGTCTGTCGTTACCTGCAAGTCGCGCGGCAAACAGACACCGGAACCTTCGGAAGCGCTTGCCGAACAGTTAAACGAATGGGCAACGCGTGGTTTCCAGAAGGATATCACGGCAGCGGACGGTCTTTCGTATGTGGATCCAGGTTCGGGCACCGTGTACGCAGTTTATTCCGGCAATAATATCCGTTTCCCATTCCATCCGACGAGTCGCCATATCTTTGGTTTGGATGGTTCCGGGCGCGATGTCTTCTCGCGTATTGTGTATGCCACGCGTATTGCGATGAGTTTCGGTTTACTCTTGGCAATCACTGCCACCGTATTAGGTATGACCATTGGCTCGATTCAGGGTTATTTCGGCGGCAAGGTGGATATTTGTGTTCAGCGTTTCACAGAGATTTGGGCAGCGATGCCGTTCTTGTACATCATGGTTTTGGTGGGGGCAGTCTTTGGCCGTAGTTTCTGGTTGTTGCTCTTGGTCTATGGCCTTTTCTGCTGGTTGGGCTTGTCCTACTATATGCGTGCGGAATTCCTGCGTTTGCGTAATCGTCCCTTTGTGGCGGCGGCGCGTTGTCAGGGCTTGACGAATGCACGTATTATCTTCCGCCATATTCTGCCAAATGCATTGACTCCGATTATTACGCTCTTCCCCTTCTTGTTGGTGGGTGCGATTGGTTCGCTGGTGTCGCTTGACTTCCTGGGCTTTGGTTTGCCGCCTTTGACGCCGAGTTGGGGTGAATTGCTGAATCAGGCTCAGACGTATCGTTGGGCATGGTGGTTGATTCTCTTCCCGGCGTTAGCGATTTTCACGGTGATGTTCCTTACCGTTATGGTGGGTGAAGGTGTGCGCAATGCATTTGACCCGAAACCGTTCAGCAAGCTTCAGTAAAGGTGTGACGCAATGTCTAATTCCGAACAACCCCTTCTTCAGGTTCGCAATCTCACGATTGCCTTTGAAAATGATGAAACACGTCAGGCTGTGACGACGGTTCAAAATGTCTCCTTTGACGTGCATCGCGGCGAGATCCTCTGCATTGTCGGTGAGTCTGGGTGCGGTAAGTCGGTCAGTTCCATGTGCATTCCGCGCCTCTTGCCGTCGCCTCCGTCACGTATTCTGGGGGGCGAAATTCTCTTTGATGGCGTAGATTTGCTTCAGCTGTCAATGGATAAGGTTCGCGCCTATCGCGGTAAGAAGATTGGTGTGATCTTTCAGGATCCGATGACGGCGCTGTCGCCATTGGTTCGCATTGGTGACCAGATTGTGGAAGCTGTGCGTATTCACGAACCTGAAATTACCAAAGATCGCGCCCGTGAACGCGCCTTGTTGTGGCTTGAAAAGGTCGGCATTCAGAATCCGGAATTGGCGATGCGCTGCTATCCCTACGAATTATCTGGCGGTATGCAGCAGCGTGTGATGATTGCCATGTGCCTGATTTTGGAACCGCAGTTGGTTATTGCTGACGAACCGACAACGGCGTTGGACGTGACCATTCAGGCGCAGGTTCTGGATTTGATGCTTCAACTGCATCGTAAAGATTCCGGCATGATTTTCATTACGCACGATATGGGCGTGGTCTATCGTATGGCGCACCGTGTAGCAGTGATGTACGCCGGTCAAGTGGTGGAGCAGGCAAATGCAAAGGACTTCTTTGCAGGTCCGAAGCATCCCTATGCCAGAGCTTTGCTGGAAGCCTTGCCTTCACACGCAACCCGTGGCAAGACGCTTCGCGCAATTCCCGGTCAAGTGCCGAGCCCCGGCAATTACGCTCCCGGCTGCCGTTTTGCAGAACGTTGCGACTGCTCGCGTCCGGAGTGTGCGACAACGCCTCCTGAATTAGCTCCTGTTGGCACGCATCTGGTGCGTTGCCCGTATGCACAATGAGTGAATCTGAAAGCGATCAGACGCCTGACAATTCTCAGGCGTCTCCTTTTTTAATGCGGGCCTCAGCATTGCTGGGGGCGCAAACGCTTGCACGGTTGCAGGGGTTGCACCTTTTAATCGTTGGAGTTGGGGCCGTGGGTGGCGCCTGTGCAGAGGCGCTTGCGCGGAGCGGTGTGGGGCGTTTGACCTTAATAGATGGTGATTGTTTTGAAGCCAGTAATCTGAATCGTCAACCTTTCTCGTCGCAATCTGCGCTCGGAAAACCGAAGGTGGTCGTAACGTGCCAACAATTGGCTGACCGTGCGCCACCATGTTGTGTTAAGGGGAGCATTGAATTTATCTGCGCAGACTCGGTGGCAGCGCGATTGGAAGCCATCGCACCAGATGCCGTCATTGACGCAATTGATGACTTTTCTGCAAAGGTCGCACTTCTGGAAGCGTGTGTTCGCCGGAAAATTCCGGTGTGGTCTGCAATGGGTGCCGCTCGTAAACTGGATCCTTTGTCACTTAAAATAACGGATATTTCCAAAACGCAAGTCTGTCCTTTGGCGCGAAAGGTGCGTCAGGAATTGCGCCGGAGAGGAATTGAAAAGGGGATTCGCTGCGTCTGGTCTGCGGAACCCGCTGCACCGCTTCACGGGGATATTTTGGGTTCGTACATGCCGGTTACGGCTGCGGCAGGATTAGTACTTGCGGCGGATGTTATCGCCTGTTATCGCTGAAACGGCCCTCGATTAATAAGCATTCAACTTGCAGGGGATGTAGTCTGTTCTTCATCCGTGTGCAGAAACACGTCTTCCTAAATACATAGTATCAACTATCACACCACTTAAGCGCCATCTCTGGAAGTGGGAACGTCCTGTCAGGTGCGCATATCAATCTTTTTGAAGTAAACCGATTGTCTTGGTGTGGCAGGGGCTTTGTTCCGTTGAGGTGCGTATCTTGAAAAGCAGTGGCAAAAAGAGATGGATTTAGTAGTGGTGTACTGATAAAAAACGTGCTACAGTGTAGGTATTCGCAATGCTCGTAGTCCTAAATGGAGTTCAACAATGCAAAAGTGGTTTACATTGATTGCCGTTTGTTTTGGTCTGTCATCAATGGTAATGGCCGCACGGTTTGACCTGAGTCAGGCAGCGTGGAAAGTGCGTCTGGAAGATGCTTCGGAGTTCTCAATCCGTTTACCGGGGACATTGGCCGATGCCCATCTTGGCGAACCTGCTCAGAAGGCGGAGTATGGCGCTCTGACGCTTAAGCATCGTTATATTGGAAAGGCGGTCTATACCACCTCGATTACAGTGCCCGAAGAGGAGCAGGGGCAGTACGAACTCTTTCTGGAGCGCGTGTTGTGGAAAAGTACGGTGGCTCTGGATGGGCAGGAGGTTGGGAGTTGTGACTCTCTGGCAACGCCACATCGCTACCGCCTTCCGCTGACACCGGGCCGTCACACCTTATCGGTCACGGTAGACAATACGATGATTCATCCCATTGGGGAAAAGGCGCATAGCTACGGTGATTCAATGCAGACCCGTTGGAATGGTCTGCTCGGCACGTTGGAATTGCGCCCCTATAATCCGCTGGAATCGGTGCGGATTGATGCGCCTTTTGGTGAAACATTTACGGTGACGCTCCCGGATGTGGTGCCCGGTGTCACCGCTGCAACAGTCCAACTCGCCGTAAAAGAACGCCCTGTTACAATCCTATCGCGCGACGGCCGCACAATTACAGCGAGCATCCCCGGCGCACAGGCGTGGAGTCCGGAGTCACCCACACTCTATACGCTTACGCTCACCGTGATGCCCTGCGGTGCTGTGGCACCCTGCGCGCAAGCTGATTGCGTGCACTATTCCCATACGTTACGCTTTGGGTTTCGCACCTTTTCGCGCGAGGGTAACCGTCTTTTCGTGAATGGTACGCCGCTGTTCATCCGAGGTAATCTGGAGAACTGCCACTTCCCATTGACCGGCTATCCTGTGATGGATAAGGCGGGTTGGTTGAAGATTCTGAAGGCTCAACAAGATCAGGGCGCCAACCAAATCCGTTTTCACACCTGGTGCCCACCGAAAGCCGCCTTTGATGCGGCAGACGAACTGGGTTTACTGTTATCTCCTGAGGCTGGTATCTGGATTGATGGCTGGATGACCGGACAATTCCCTTACTTGAAAGGGTTGGGGAAGGGGGCTGAATCGGTGGACCGCTTTGTGCAGGAAGAACTGCGCCGCATTCTGGATGCCTATGGTAATGCGCCCTCCTTCTTCTCGCTCTCCATCGGGAATGAGCTGGGCTCCTCCGACTTTGTGCAGTTGGGGCAATGGATGGCCGCGTGCAAAGCGTATGACGGCCGTCACCTGTATGCCGCCTCCACGGCTCGTCAAATCACCAAGAGTGACGACTTTATTGTGACGCACGCCTATCCCGGTCTGGGAATGATTCGTGAACGCTTACACCCCGGTACCAATTGGGATTATGAGAGTAGCTATCAGAAAACGGCTCTGCCGACTATTGCCCATGAGATTGGCCAGTGGCCGGTCTATCCCGATTTCGATCGTGAAATTCCGAAATATACGGGCATCTTACGCCCGTGGAATCTTGAGATTCTGCGTCAACAGAGTGTTGATGCCGGCGTCATGCGCTTTGTGCCCGCATGGAGCAGGGCCTCTCTGAAGACGAATCGCCTGATGTACAAAGCAGAAATCGAGAGCTTTTTACGCACACCATCCTGCGCCGGTGTTTCTCTATTGGGTATTCAGGACTATTCCGGACAAGGCGAGGCCTTAATCGGATGGCTGGATAGCTTCTATGATGTCAAACCGGGTGCTGAAACGATGGTGCCGAGTTCGGTCTTTTTGGCACCGACCGTGCCGTTGGCGCGCTTCCAAAAAGATACATGGCAGCAACACGAGGTGCTCCGTGTTACATTGTTCGTTCACCACTATGGCGAGAAACCTTTCAATGGCGTCTTGCCGTGGCAATTCGCAGATCAACAGGGCGAAGTAACGTGTTCAGTCGCCCCCGGCGAACTGCGTGAGGTCGCTGTTCTGGAATTGCCGTTGCAGAAGGTGGCGGCACCTGCACGGCATACCTTCAGTTTCGGGGCGAACCGGTGGAGCATTTGGGTCTATCCCCAAACGATTGATGACACCGTGCCAGCCTCTATCGTGATGACCGATGATTACGATACGGCACTTGCCGCCCTGAAAGCCGGGCGCAAAGTCCTGTTGGATGCCAGTATGTCCGGCAATCCTGCCCGCACACTTCCCTCCGCATTCAAACCCGTTTACTGGAGCACTACGTGGTTTCCTGGTCAGCGTGCGCTTGCATTGGGACTCCTGATTCAGGACCAATCCACTGCATTTAAATCCTTCCCCACAGAAGATTGGCAAGATTGGCAATGGTATCACTTGGTAAATTCAGCAAAGGCCTTCCGTTTGGAAGCGTGTTCGGAAACCTTTACGCCACTGGTTATGCCCATTGTGGACTTCCATAAACCCGCCCTGGCAGGCCTGATCTTTGAGGTGCGTTATGGTGAAGGCCGTCTGCTGGTCTCCGGGATTGACCTGACCTCCACTCGCCCGGAAGCCAAACAACTGCGCCGTTCGTTGATGGATTATGTCGCATCGGAAGCCTTTAATCCCACAGAATCCGTCACTGAAAAGTGGCTCGCCGACACCCTCATGCCACCCAAACGCATCGCACCGCCACGCCCGGAAGCCTTTAAGCAGGCAACCGTGTATGTGGAATGTGCCGCCTTCCGTGACCCACAAGCCAGTGACCGCCCATGGTCAAAACGATTGGATCACGCCGATCTGCAGGCCGGTTCCTACGAACTGACAGGCAAAAACGTTCGTACCTGGGCTGACAAAGCCGGGAAGTACTGGGTCGCTGACGAGATGACGCTTACCTTCAAAGGCACACCTAATATCCTCGGTAAACTCCTCATCCGATTCCGTGACCCGGATAGCAAAGGTGCACGCACCGCAGAAGGCACATTTGATGGTGCACGCACCTTTACGGTGCCACCGCATGGCGTTACCGCAGCCAATCCTGATGGCAGTGCGTGGATAACGCTTCCCGTTGACATGGAAGACTTCTTGGATGGCGAATTAGTCCTCACCATCCGCAGGAAAACCGGCAATATTATGATTGACCGCGTCGTCCTCATGCCCAATGCTGAATAATCCGCACCACCTCCCACCACTTCTCACAGGCTGTGCTGTACTCGCCACTGTGGCGTAGCCACCTATTTTCACCGCAAAGACGCAAATGAAAATGCAGCTCACTCCGTCCGAGACAGATTGACTGCATTTCTTGTTGTCTACTTCTCACTTCTCACTCCTTTCTCCTTCACTTGCCACGCGCCACTAAAAGCGAGCCTTGCGAGCGCACTTGCCACTGTGGCATAGCCACATATTTTTTACCGCAAAGACGCTAAAGGAAATGCAGCTCACTCCGTCCGAGACAGATTGACTGCATTTCTTGTTGAAGCGGAGTAGGGGGTCTTATGGTAGAATATTGTTAAAGGAGTGAGCTGATGCATCCACTTTACGAAAAAGCACAAAATGTTTCTCGAGATGTCCTGAATGCCTTTCTTGAGGTATTGAATACATTAGGCGCAGGACTTTTAGAATCGGTTTACGAGAAATGTCTGCAACATGAGCTTGAATTACGAGGACACACCGTCAAAAAGGAAGTTGTGGTTTCTGTAAAATATAAAGATGTGACTTTTCCTGAAAAACTGCGGGTTGACCTTCTTGTTGACGATTGCCTTATTGTGGAGCTTAAAGCGATTGAAGGGGCCATTCGAACAGAACACAAGATGCAACTATTATCTTACATGC
>JAFTHG010000129.1 GCA_017457555.1 Kiritimatiellia bacterium
CCAAGAACACCCCATGGTGCTCGTAGCGATGCGTCTGAGCCCGGCATAACCCATGATTGTTTCAGAATGTTGAGGAGATTCTCTTCGCACATTCCAAAGAAAAAGGCTCCAGTTCGACTGCGATCCGTGCGGAGAATCCATGTAATGACCGTTCCCATCGTTCGGCAGGTGGCTTGCATAATTTCACGAACCGTTTTCCCGGAGCAGACACGTGTTTCAGGTGTCCAAGTCCCTCCAATCATAATGGTATCGGGATCTCGTCCGGATGCATCAATTTCTGCCGCAATGCGTCCACAGAGACGCGGATCGTCCAACCGCTCCAAAATCGCAGCATTTCCACCTGCAGAAGCCCAATCAGGCAATACGATATCCAGATCTGTCCCTGCTGAAAGGTAGGGATACCGGTCGGAATAGACGCGAAAACCTTCTGCTTGCGCTTGTTCAATTTTATCGAAAACTGCGGGCAATTTGTGCCAGTTCCGCCGCCCCGACGTTTTGAGGTGCGAGATTTGTGTACGGATGCCTGTGGTACGCGTTAAGGAGAGCACTTCATCAAGAGCTTCCAGCAGCGTATCTCCTTCATTTCGCATATGCGTCGCATAGTGACCGCCACGCTTAGCGCAAGCTGTTGCCAATGCCAAGACCTCTTCGGGTTGGCTGTGGACGCCCGGATGATAGACCAAGCCCGTGCTGAGTCCCCAGGCACCTTCATCCAATGCCTGTTCAAGATTGTGAATCATTCCTGCAATTTCTGCAGGAGAGGCCGCCTTGGGCGCATCTCCCATAACGCCTTTACGCAGGGTATTGTGGCCGGCAAAGAGAATGAAATTCGTTGCAGGTCGTGCTACTTCAAAGCACAATCGGTAGTCTGCAACAGTGGTCCAGTTTGGGCCAAGCGCAGGTTGTCCGGGTCGTGGCGGATAGGTTTGCGCTTCCCAATCCGATGGCAGACGCGCATTGTTCAGTCGTGGTGCGGCACTGCCACCGCATTGACCACCGATTTCTGTTGTTACGCCCTGCGTAAGTTTACTCGGTGCATAGGGCTCTAAAAGTAAAAAGGCATCGGAATGGGTATGTGCATCAATAAATCCCGGTGTGAGCCAAAGTCCGGTAACATCCCGTTCGTAGTCACCTTGTGTTGCCGACAAATCACCCACAGCAGTGATACGATCGTGCGTGATACCTACGTCTTGTACTTTTGGCGGCGCCCCTGAACCATCAAAGACCGTCGCATTGCGAAAAATGAAATCAAAGTGCATAACAGTAATGTAAATGTAACGAATTAAAGGAGTCCGTCTCTAAGAACATTGGCAAGAATCGGCCCTAGTAAAACAATAAGTGTCGCAGGAAAGATAAAGAGCAAAAGCGGAAAAAGCATTTTTGTGGGGGCTTCGTGTGCTAATTTTTCTGCACGCTCAAAGCGTTCTTTCCGTAATTGGTCGGCTTGAATACGTAGAATGGTTCCAAGACTGACACCTAATTCATCTGCTTGAATCAGTGCGGCACAAAGCGTCTTTACCTGCGGAATGCGGACACGTTCCGCAAGATTGCCAAAAGCAACCTTGCGTGTAGTGCCGATTTGAATTTCGCGTTGCATGCGCAGCAGTTCTTCATTGAGGGGATCCATTGCCCGTTTTTCACAATTCCGGCGTACGGCTCCCATGAAATCCATGCCGGCTTCCACAGAGAGCGTGAGCAGATCTAATACAAAAGGCAAGGCGCGCAGAATCTTTTTGGCGCGCAATTCACGGGCGCGCCGTAACCAATGCAACGGCCAACACCAGGCGAGGAGTGTTCCTGTCAGCCAAATAGGAAAAGCTGTTTTGCCCAGCGGAATGAAGAAAAGAAGCAGAAAAATCGCCACGAGTGCCGGCACTAAGAGACGTAAAGCCGTGAATTCGCGCCCGGTTAAGACGCCCTCATATCCTGCGGCAGTGAGTTGCCACGCGGCCATATTGACCGTCGGTTGATAGGAGGGCTTACGGATTAGCGGTGTTAGATTTGGCACGAGAGGTAAGAGTAAGCGGAAGAGCAGGGGGATCGAACGCACCTGTTGGCGACCATCTGCGAGAGTTACATAGGTGATTTGCGTGGCAAAACTTAATACATACCACGCTAAAGCGCCGATTGATACGGCCCAAAAGAGAAGGGAAAGCCAATAAAGCACGAGCATAATCAAAGAAGCCAACTGAGAGATTAAACGTCAATCGTGACAATTTTCCGAATGATAAGTCCGCCTAAAATAACTAAGACAATGACGGCTACCAGCGTTAACCCACCCACAAGCGAGGCAATAAAGGGCAACATTAAGGCGGGTTTAAAGATAGTCATGCCGATGCCCAACAAAAAGGGCATCGCTCCAATAATCAATCCTTGTAGGCGACCCTGAGCTGTAAGGCTGCGAACGTGCTGATGAATGCGTTGACGTGCGCGAATTGTTTCGGCGATGGTGTCAAAGATCTCTGTAAGATTACCTCCGGACTTCCGTGCAATGTCAATTGCTGTACAAACCAAGGTTAAATCCTCACTGCCGACACGTTGTTCAAAGGCCGAGAGTGCATCGGAGAAAGATACGCCAACACGTAACTGCTGAAGAAAGAGTGTCACTTCTTGTTTCATTGGGATTTCTGAACTCTCTGCTACGGATTCAAAGGCCTGATTGATTGAAAATCCAGCCCGAAGAGCGTTTGACATCATCGGCAACGTTTCCTGCAATTGGAGATTAAAGCGTTCAAGACGCTTTGTTTTCAAAAAGGAAACGACCCATTTGGGCGCATGGAATGCTATCGCAGCAGGAATGATTGCAACGATTCCTCCAATAAAGGGCAACCAAATTGGGGTCATACGACAAAAGGGCAACATTGAGAGTAGAAAGACGGTTGCGGCCACCATGACGCTCACATCCACCAACTTTTTGGCTGGAATAAAGAGAAACATCGATTCCAATGTCGTGGAAATTTCGTCTTCGTAGAGCCCCGTAACGGTTTTGGCACTCTCCGAGAACGCACCGATGAATGCCCACGTCAATCCTGAAACGGCGCATCCAGAGAGCAAGATGATACTCCAAAACCAGAGATTCATCGTGCCTCCATAGGTTGGAAAAGGGTTGGATCAAGTTGGATTCCGCGTGTTGACAAGGCGTCAAAGAAGGTTGGCATGGCACCTGTTGCGGTGAGAACACCTTGGATTTTACCCTGTTCATCAATGCCAGTCTGCCGGAAAACGAAGAGGTCTTGCATAACAATCTGCTGGCCTTCCATCCCCGTAATCTCAGAAATAGCTGTAATCTTACGCGAACCATCGCTCAAACGCGACTCTTGCACAATGATTTGGACTGCACTGGCGATTTGTTCACGAATCGCCCGGCTCGGCAATTCGATGCCTGACATCAAGACCATTGTTTCCAATCGGCTGATAACATCGCGTGGACTATTGGCGTGGACGGTCGTCAGCGAGCCATCGTGTCCGGTATTCATTGCTTGCAGCATATCCAGCGTTTCCCCGCCGCGACATTCCCCCACAATGATGCGATCCGGACGCATACGGAGTGCATTACGCACAAGGTCGCGAATTGTCACCGCACCTTTACCTTCAATGTTGGGTGGCCGTGCTTCCAGACGCACCA
>JAFTHG010000013.1 GCA_017457555.1 Kiritimatiellia bacterium
AAGGGCCAATATCAGTAATAATGTGAAAGGTAAATTGGGGAAAATACGTTTCATAGCTTCAACCGTCATGGTCGCTTAGTTGATAAATGAAGCTCAAAATGGTGGTTGGGAAGGAGAGAAAAGGTGTATGGATTGGGATCCGTCTGGTGAACGTTGGCGTTGGGATGGCGAGAATCAATAAACGCAACGTCGGCGGAAGATGTTGTGGAAACTGGGGTTAAATTGGTATAACGTGTCAACCAGATAAGGATGCCTTCTGCGACAGGATCAGACGAGAGGATGGCTGCCGTAGATTGTGCTTGACTGGAATAGGGGAATCGTCCCGTTAAAGCGTGCAACGTGGCGATTTGCTCGGATAATGCTAACGTATTCGTACGCCGATGAAGTGAGAGTTGTACCGTACCAAAGCCTAAGACGAGCAGCGTAACACATCCAATGAGGGTGCGTAACCATAACACCCGGATTTCTGAAAGTAAGAAGGCTACTAAAATCGCCGAAAGGAAAACTAAAGAAACGGTTAAAATACTTCCACTCGGAAAAGCAAAAGAAGCGATTAATGCTGTTGGAAAAAGGAATGCGATTACCTTTTCCCAACGTCGATTAGGCTCAAAAAAGATTCGAATCGTGACAACAATCCATGCCAAAACGCCAAATCCACCAAGCCCAAACCACAAAAGCCGAATCTTCCAATGATTCAGTAGAATACTAATATAAGAATCAAAACACGGGAGTACAATGGGTGCATTTATTCCCAAAAAGATTCCCAAGAAAAAGAGAATGAGGGTTAATGAAAGCATTGTAACGATATGACCAGTGTGCCAATACAATAATAGTCGGCGCCATCCTACTCCCAAGCAGATCGATGGAATCAATAAGAGAATTATCCAGAGGCTTGTAAAGTCTGCAATGAGCGCCACAGGTATTAAGAGGCCTATCACAATTGCGGAATAATAGCCTGGCCATTGTACGTAGGCCCGGATTGCGACCAAAAGGGATAGAAATAGAAATGTTTGGAATGAGAAGGGGACAAAACTACACCCAAAGTCAATGAACGCAGGAGACACAAAAGTGAATAACGCCACCCATAAAGGTGCAACGGCTGTTTCAAACAACCCACCTCTGCGCTTTAATCCAAGGGCTGGTATGAGACAAAAGAATAAGACCGCAAGCGTTATTGAGAAAAGACGATAACTCCGCGTGCTATAAGCTGTTCCGTGTACGATGCCAAAGAATTGAACAAAGTGTGCCGCTACCGCATGAAAAGGAGTAGTTTCTGTTAAAAGGTAGTCTGGAAGAGCGGTTAATGGTAGTTGTTCTGCTTCTGCTGCCGTTGTGAGTAAGTAGGGAATTTCGTGTTTTGTAGGAAAAGGTTGTGTAAAATCATGACACGACAACCAAGTACCCACACTTGCAATGAGGATATAGAAAAGGATGCGTAAGAAAGGCCTCAATTTCAATAACATTTCTCAAATTATACCAAAGCCACAGCTGTTTTGTCTAAATTCTGACGACACCTGTTTGTTAGAGTAAGCCGTCTATGGAAAAGATAAGTATGACAACAAAAATGAATACTGTTAAATCAAGGCATCTTTTATGAAGATGGGAAGCTCGCTTTGTGTTACGTATGTACTGATCCGTCATATTATCACATAAAAAATGAAGCCGTCCTGAATGGAACGGCTTCAATTTTAGAATATCAAGGCGATCTTACTTTGAAAGATCCTGATACATCTGATAAGCTTCATCCGGCTTCATGTTCTTGTGAATGACAGCGGCTACCGCACGGATCATTGCAGCAGGATTTTCGGACTGGAAGACGTTACGTCCCATATCCACACCTGCAGCACCTTCATTCATAGCGCGATAGGCAAGCTCAAGAGCATCACGTTCAGGCACCTTTTTGCCACCAGCGATAACAATCGGCACTGGGCAGGATGCGGTAACAGTTTCAAATCCTTCGGTGTAATAGGATTTGACGATATTCGCACCATTTTCAGCACACATACGGGTTGCAAGACGGAAGTATTTTGCATCGCGTGTCATTTGCTTGCCAACTGCGGTTACGCCCATGACGGGGATGCCATACTTCTGACCAATGTCTACAGTGTGGTAGAGGTTAGCCATTGTCTTGGCTTCCATGAGTTCATCACCGACAGCAACCATCACGGCCATAGCCGAAACGTTCATACGGATGGCGTCTTCAGGATCAATAACCACGTTGTCATTGAGATTCGTCAAGATAGACGTGCCGGCATCAGAGCGCAAGCAAACG
>JAFTHG010000130.1 GCA_017457555.1 Kiritimatiellia bacterium
AAGTGACCCTTATGTGTTTCTTTTTATTTCAAGCAGAGCAAGAAGCCCTTTATCACTTGCACCCCTGTTGGCGAAACGTCTGCAGTAAAGCCTGGAGTTTCGGCTCCAACCACGCTGAAAAGGCTCGTGCTCCCTCTTCTGTAAAGTGATCAGCATCAGCCCAATAGGTTTGAGGGAATGGCATTCTGAAACAGTCTAAAAGCGGTTTTCCTGCGCGCAAAGAGTCGCCCGGCGCCCACACATCATCCTGAAGCGCATCCAATGCCGCCAGATAATCTTCACGAACCGGAAAACGCAAGAAGACAATCTCACGGCCATCTTCCGACACTAAATCCATCAATGCTTTCAAATATTTCAAGCCTTCGGGTTGGAAATGCGCCCGTTTACAATGACCTTTGACGCGAGCTTCCGTGACACCCGGCCGATTTTCCTTGGCCGTCGCTGCCAATCCTGCTATAAATCCGCGAGCATTTAGAATCTGCTCCGACAAGCCTTTCCCTCGATAACGGACAATCTTGCGCCCCACATAGCGATGGTGTACACCAATCAAAAAGTCCGATTCGTAGGGCATTCCGGTGAAATGCGACACCAATACCGCCTGATAGAACTCCGGCGTAAACTCTATCTGATGCGACACCATCCAGAAATCATCACTGATAACGACAGCCTGGCCCGGACGTTTCGGCCACTGTTGGCGTACCGCTTGATACGTATAATAAGCGATTTTGAAATCTCCGGAATTGTAACCCGCATTCCAAGCGCGCACGCTTTGAAAGACCTCCGGAGCAATGCCATAAACAGTATGAGAACTTCCCAGAAAGAGTGCTTCCGTTTCTGGATCAAAATGTTCAAAGATTGCCAGCGCATGACGAATCGCATCCCGTAATTTTGCGCGTGGCATACGCCGTTTTACACGACGGGAACGAATCATCCTGCCTTTGAGAGTGCGCTTATCAACAAAATGGCTGATGCATTTCCACACCAGCCGATTGGTTGCACTTAAAATCCAAGTGTCAAACATCACCCGAAACAGATTTTGAAATTCAATACTTTAACGGATAGCCTTATCCGAAGAACGATGCCAGTAGGACATCAGTTTGGCTTCTTTCATAAAGGCATAGTTGGCCAATAACTGCGAACGAATCAATCCCTCCCAGCCATCGCGGAAGTTCTGTTTGCCAAAGTATTGCGCCAAGAAGGTGAACACAAAGATGGTTAATAACTTGAAAATGGACGCTTTTTTGCCCTTTTCAAACTTTTCCTTGGCCTTTAATGAAGAGTAATGATTCTGTTTTTCCACCGCAGTTGAGATATCTGGGATGCCATAATGCAACACGGCAGCTTTCGTCTTTTCGACTTTTCCTCCACGGAAAATCACGCCTTCATGCACTTCATTAGTCAAGTCATAGCTTGCCAGTGCCTTCTTAAAGCAGTGTAAACGCCCGGAAATCTTCCAACGGCGACAGGCGCGTCCCATAAAAACATCACTGATTACAAAATACAGTCCGTCTGCCGTATTGCGCGTAACCGTATCATTAATGGCGGCGGCTAATTCAGGGGTTACGTGCTCATCCGCATCCACATTGACAACCCATTCGCACGAACACTGATCCAGAGCCCACTGTTTTTGGCGAGCGAATCCTTCCCAGTCATGATGGAAGAACTTTACATTGGCGAAGGATTTCGCAATTTCAGGCGTCGCATCTGTGCTTCCGCAGTCAACAACGATCACCTCTTTAAAGTCTTTCAGACACTCCAGTGTCGCACGAAGAAAGCGCTCTTCGTTCTTCGTAATCATATACACGGATGCATCAATCATAGTATACCTTTCGCCGGCACGTCTGCCGTTCTCCATTGACAAAGTAACACTTTTTCCCAAGAACCATTCAAAGCTTCTTCTGCATACCTTTGCCAATGTTTCAAACTATAACACATCAAACAATCGTTTCGCAAGATAAAGTTCGGGTTTTCAACACCTTATTACACGTTATTGTGTGCCATTTCCACCCTTTTCAGCACGGATCATCCTGTACTACGCCAGCCTTACACGTGCCAGTCTTCCAAAATCCACGGACACGGTTTCACACAATGGTGCTTTTTTCTGGCCTGAAATCCTTTTAAGGCGACATCGGGATCCGGATTTCCATGAAAAACCAAAACGCGCGTCTTGGGCTTTTTCGGAGTTATAAAAAGATTGAGTGGAAACACTGGTACACACGTCCTCTTGAAACTCTTAATCCATGCATCCGGCCACCAATACACCTCTTGCATAGCATAAGTCATAAAAGCTTGCTCGGTATTGAACTTCTCATAAGTCAAAGCATCCTCTGTTTCCGCCATAAAGCGGTCGTAAATGTATTGACTCTTCCCTGCTTCAAAGCGGAAACACGAGGAGTTTCCAATTTTGGGACGTGGCCGGAAGATTTGTTTACGGCGCTCCACCCAATTGTGAATGATACAGTTTTTCCCGGGCATATAATCAAAGAAACAATCAATGTCTTCCTGAATCACAACGTCTACATCAAAAAACAATGTGGGGCCTTTAAGGTTACAGAATCCATCTTTAAATAAACAGAGTTTGACAAAGATGTTCGGCCAATGTGCCATTAAGTCCGGCCGCGGATTCTCCGGAAAGGGCTGTGCATCAATTCCCTCGTCCAATCCCGAAGGATCATCTGTCACACAGACAAAACGAAAAGGTCGATGCAAGTGCCGTGTTACCGAGGCATAAAGTATATTTGTGAACGCCGCAGGATAACGCGTTCCCCATTTCAAACAAAGAATGTTTACCGGTTCCATTTCACGCATACACAACATCCTTACTTGGTTCTGAACAAACACCCTGATATTCTTACAGGACTCTCAGTCAACAGATTTCTTCCAAATGCGAAGACCAAACAGAAAACCTCGCCGCACACCTTTTTTAACGTGCGATGAATAAACAATTGCAGCGAGATGACGCATCACAAATTCCCACGCATTCCGCCGGTAAGGCGTTCTGAGCAGATACTTAAGATATGCTGGCCAGGAGGTATTCCACGCCACATTACACCAGGGCTTCTCGTATTGACCGGCAAAGTGCCGAATGCCAACACGGCCTTTCCACACGGTTTTCATCTTATCGGTCACACACCACGCCGGAGAGAGTTCGGCAATCTTTCCGACAAAGCGACGGTTAATAACCACTTGATCGGGCGCACCAAAGGCTTCTTTGTCCAGCGTGCGTACACATATTTCGGTTTCTTCAAAACATTGTGCCGTAAACTGATTCTGGCGTAAAGCGTCACAATCCATCAGAAGTAAACCCGAATATAAGTAAACATCATCCTCTTGCAGCCCAATTATCCGCTTGTAGTTCTTCCAACCGATTGCTTTTTGAGAACCTTCCGGACGATACTCATTAAATTCTCGCACAGCTCCTAAAAGAGCTCCCTGCAAATCCATCTCCCACAAGGGGCGCAAGGGCTGATAAAAGAGCACGTCCACATCCGAATAAAGGACGCGTTTCTCCGGAATGAGTTCCGGAATCAAATAGCGGTAATAGATCTCTTGTGAGAAATATTCCAATGCGGTTGGATAGTTGTCAAATGCCGACCGATCAACCGGATGGAAGGCAAGCGAACACCGCTCCGAAGCCATAGAAGAGAGAAGCGCCCGATTGGCGTCACTTAAATCACCACTGAGAATGTGAAAAGCGAGGCATTCGCCCGGATTACTGGCAAGCACAGATGCAATCACCACAGCTGCATGCTGGGCAAAGGTGTTGGAAATGCAGAATGCAATCGTAATCGGATCGGTCATCGATGTCATCGTCATCCTTTCAGGTCACTCTCTATCCACCTTTACGGATAGTATAGCACAACGCTTCCGTAAACGTGCACTATCAGTGTGCATAGGTGGCACCTCCGGAGTCGCCCCGTCCGGGTTTAGGACGACGGCAGGTATGACCGTGTTGGGAAAGCCATGCGGAAACGGTTGCCCGGAAAGCAATCTGATCCCACTTTTGTAAAGCTCCGCAATAACGGCAGACCGTATCTAACACACCCTGACTGCTATAAGGTCGCACATGGAAGTAGAGATGGCGATACCACGCAG
Organism: Kiritimatiellia bacterium; assembly: GCA_017457555.1. GTDB lineage: Bacteria > Verrucomicrobiota > Kiritimatiellia > RFP12 > DVOR01 > Spyradenecus. The sequence continues at coordinate 4,096 of JAFTHG010000130.1, forward strand.
GCTCAAAGGGTCGTAATCCCGCTTCAAGTGCATCCACAGGCACCAATCGCACGGCATCAAATCCTCCCAGAAGCAATCCACCTTGCCGAGGCGGTTCATTCCCTACCGACCCAAAAGGTTTAGCGGCTGCCATCCATGGCACATCCGCCTTTGCCGTAGTGACCACGCTGTAGGCTCCACGCACATCAAACTCCGGTCGCACCTCGGCCCGAATGGGCAAGACATCCTTTCGCATCCGCTCCCAAGGTTGCCACGATGCCCCATAGATCATCCACGGCTCCAACCGGAGTGCTTCTGCCTGAGGTGAATCTGCTACTGTTTGTCCATTGTGGTCTGGCGGCAATGGCGGTGGAATTTCCGGATGTCCCAAACGCCGCATCTGCTCATTCATGCGGTCCACGGTGGCAGGTTCACCATTCGTTCCATCGATACGCAATTCTGCAAGGGTACGATAAGTGACGCCTACCCCTAAATCGAAAAAGACCTCTGTAGTCACCTGTGGCACTGGTCCGAAATCACGATGATTCCGATACGCTTCCAGAAAAGAATAGGCATTGAACCAAAACCAACAGTAGTCATCGCCCAGAACCGCTTCATAAAAGTCCTGATTCCCCAGCAATGACGTACTTTCAGGAAAGACAGGCGTTGCCTGAAAGGCATAAATCTCTTCACGCAATACCGCATTCAGTGCCGTGCGGAAATCTTCGGTTGCGCCCTCATAATAGTCTGGGAATTGGATCCATCGGGCACAATCACGCAGAAATTGTCTGGCTTCTGGAAGTGGCTGTGCGCCATTTTTCTGTGCCGTCACCTGCGCAGCCTGCAATGCTAAAAGAGGCGTAACCACAGCAATCCGCTGTTGAAGTTCGAAAAGTGCCGTTGCAGCAGCTGCGTTTTTCACGTCATCAGCCAACATATAGGCGTGAATCAGGTTCAATTCTCCACACAGATTCAGCCCGGCCGCCTGCCAGCGCGCCGCCGCCAACGCCACCGGATCACCGGCATCCTGCGCCCGAAGACGCCTTAAAACAACCCAATGTGTGTCCAACAACCAAAAGACCAGCGACACCATCGCTACCAGCAACGCCAATAGCAGAACCACCGCTTGCCCGCGTTTTTGCCGAAAGGTGGAGTGCAACATCCGCTCAATCATTCAAAGCGTCCTGAAGATAGTAAGATGCATGGTCTTCAATGGCCCATGTCGCAGAGAGACGCCGAGTCCCTGTGTCGCTGACTTGATGCCCGAAGAGCGCCCCCAACTGTGATGGGAAGGAGAGCGGCAATTCAAAGGTAAGCTGACTCTCTGTCGTATGATTTGAGCGTTTCATCCGATGACCCAGCGTATCCCAACGTTCATAATGCAGAATTCCACGCGCTTCCGGGTCATTTTCACTTTGCAAATAGGAGCGCACCAGGGCCAGTTCGCCCTCTGCTGTCGCCACCGTTCTGCCGCCATCCGGCACGATACGCCGCCCCGACACGGGCAACATCGCCACACGGATTGCCTTTGCCCGTTGAAAGGAATTGAACCCCACACTGTCGGCTCGCGCCGCGCGTGCCGCCGCATTGTTGAGATGCTGCTGCGCTACAAATCCATACGCAAAATCGAAAAAGAAAAAGAATGCCGCCAAGAGAACCAGCAGCACCAGCAGACTTTCCAGGATGGCTTGCCCTTTCCTGTTCATCGCTTTTGGAGTGCGGGCGCACCCATTCGGCACCCCGCAATAAAGAAATTAGTGATTGCCCGATTCGTCCAGACGCTTCAACACTTCATCTCCGTCACCGAGATCATTGTAAGCATCCTGAGCTTCTGCACCCACATCTTCATCAATGGCAGAGGTCGCGCCGGAGAACTTCTTGGCGATTGCCTTTCCAAAAAAGCCGACCAGCGTCAACAGTGTGATAGCAATCAGAACCACAATGATAATGTATTCCACCATTGTTTGACCTTTGCGAGAGGTTACTTTCATCTTTCACTCCTTTAATTAGGGGTAGTGTGAACCCAAAATGACTTCGGTGCGGTGATGCTGACGGTTCAGAGCCTTTACAATGAATCCGGCTGCCGTCGCTGCAGCCATCAGCAACACCAAGACCAAGATGTATTCCACCAATGTCTGCCCGTTTCGCATAGCCTTATCATAGCACAGATAGGGCTTTCCGACACGGTTTTTACGTGAAAAAAGCGTGGTTTTAGCGGTTTTACCCCTCAAAACACCTCTTTTCAGTGGCAGGCTTCAAATTGAAACACGGCTGCCCGCAGAAGGAAACACCTTGAAAACTGCTTGATTCACTGTCAGGAAGCCGGTTTCATCAGGGTGCGCTTAAACGCAGAGCCCCTCACAAACGCGACCTTTTTCAGCGGCACATTTCAGGGATTGGGTTCTGCCGGTGTTTCAAGTTGGAAGAAGACCCACTGCGTTGGGCACGCCTCTGCCAAAGCTCGGGCGTAGGGCAAGAGCTCCCCTACCGTTAATTCCGGCGGACAGTAGAAAAAGACCACATAGACTTTGCCGCCATTCACGTCGACTTGCTTCATCACATTCAGCACCGTCTGCGGCGTCACGCCCGGATAACACTTTCGCGTCAACGCCGGATCATTCCCCTCAACCGTCCAATCTTCCAAAATCTGACACAGCGTTGCCTTTGCCGGAGCATCGCCTTTACTCAAAACGAACTCCATCTCCCACGGCTGAAAGACGCGATCTTCACGAATGCGCCAACTCTCCTGCGGCAAAAAGGCGCGCAGGGGCAAATACCCATCGGGTGGCACTGCAAGCGTAAAGCCGCCCTCTGTTTCCAAAGCTAAGAGCAATTTCGCCACCGGCACAACTTCACGCAATTGAAGTGCTTCATCAAAGGTGACT
>JAFTHG010000131.1 GCA_017457555.1 Kiritimatiellia bacterium
CGTGCATCCAGAATCCTTTCCGTTTACCCACCCGTTTGATTCCCGGGCCACTGACCACGAGTTGCGGTAAACGAATAACGCGAAGCGGTATCCTCTGCGCATACACGAGAGGCAAATAGAATGCATCCAATTGCGGACAAAAGTCCACATACCATTGTCTTTTTCATAACTGCACCTTTTATTGCGGATCCCCACATTGGGGTAATCTCCGTCATCAAAACTAATTTACACCTTATTGAACAAAAATTGCAAGTATTTTTCAGAAAAGACTGAAATATCAAGAGGTGATGCATTATAACTTTTACCGTTCAACTCAATTCTGCGTAACCTCTGAGAAAGTCGCCTAAATCGCAGATTCCCCTACCCCCGTTAATGAATAAAGACACCCATTTTTACTTTCCTCTACCACGCCCAATCTTTCATCAAAAATAAGCCATTATCTTCTCTTTTTAACCGTCTGTCCTGTGTCAATTTCATATATCGCTTACCCCTGATAATCCGCACGTTATTTTTCAAACATCTTAACCACTGATATCATTGTAGACATCCCGGCACGAAAGACTGATGCTGCTTGCATTTTGAGCAAAGGAAATACCATTCGTAACACAACAATTCCGCACCGCCATCTGCAAGACGCCTTATCATCTAATCTTTCCGAGGCTGCCCAAAACCTACTTCATCCTCTCCATAAAATGAAAACGTCCTTCTACTCACGATGAAGTTGAAGGACGTTTTGAGAAAGGAGGCGTTTGCTTTATTCAAATAATTTATAGACGCCGAGGCAAGCCAAAGGTAAGAGGAAAAAGACGCCCACAATGTACACAAAGGCCATTGCACGACGGTGACTTGCCAACTTTGCCAAGCTTGAGGCACAAATCATCGGGAAGCGATGCAAGAACGGTGTCCCATAGATTAATGTCACGCCCAAAGCATTAAAAAGCAGATGGACTAAAGCAATCTGAAGAGCCAGTTGGGCGCCATCTCCCGTAATCGCCATTGCCGCCAGAAGCGCTGTAATGCACGTACCGATATTTGCGCCTAACGTGAAGGGATAAACGCGCTTGAGCTTCATCAAACCTGCACCTGCCAAAGGTACAATCAGCGAGGTCGTGGTGGAGCTTGACTGCACAAGGACTGTAATCAGGCAACCACACCCAATCGCCGCCAAACCACTGCGTCCCGTTGCGGCATGAAACATCTTTTCTGCACGGCCCGTCAGCAACAAGCGGAGCAGTTTACCCAAGAGGACAATGGACATGAAGATTAAGATCAGACCAAAGACCACATACGCACCATTGCTGACCCATGCCGGCCCCGGAATAAACTTGAAGAGGGCGTGAATGGCGGCTTCAACAGGCTCAGTCGCCATTGCAACAACATTCACTGCGTCAAGGTTAAGCCCACCGGATCCGCCATAGAGCAATCCCGAAATCCATCCCGAAAGTTTTTCCAAAAGGCCAAAAGCCATTTCCAACGGCAGGAAGATACACACCGCTGTCATATTGAAGAAATCATGTACCGTTGCCGCCGCAAATGCGCGACGAAATTCACGGCGATGCCCAATATGACCTAAAGAGACTAATGTATTGGTTACAGATGTGCCGATATTCGCACCCAATACCATCGGAAGTGCCGTGGTTATCGAGAATGTCCCTGCAGCACAAAGGGCCACCAAGATTGATGTCGTCACCGAACTGGACTGGATGACAGCCGTTGCCAAAAGTCCCATCAAAAGTCCCATAAAGGGATTGGTCGCAAAGGCAAACAGTTCTTGTGCAGCCTCTGGACCGCCAAAGAAGTCATTAAAGCCATTCCCCAGAGCACTCACTGCAATCAACAACATATAGACAAAGAGAACCGTTGTTGACCATGCCATAATGGGACGTTCAGCTAACCAATTGAATGTTCGCGTCAGCCAACCCTCTTTCTTTGCGGTTGATTCCTTACGTTCCGGACGCGGTAAATCCTTTGGCAATTCGGCGCCACGTAATGTCTCTTCCAAAGATTGCACGGCCGCCAACAATCCTTCGCGCAAACCTCCCAAAGCTTCATGTCGATAGTTGTTCTCAGGATTCACCACCAGATTAATCAATTCATCTTCCAACTTGGAACGTTCGGCAAGCAGAGCCTTTAACCACGATACGGCCTCGTCAGAGGTCAGCGAAGTCTCCTTTTGAAGGGCTTTAATCTCATCACGAAGTTGTAACAAGCGATGTTCGAGTGTGAGTTGTCTATCATTCATGTTTGTTATTCCTTGATTGATACACACCATTAGACCATCTTTTTGTTAGGAAAATATTAGTAACATGTTAGATATTCGTAATAAAAATAAGCCACCTAACCGTTATACAGAAAAAGCAGATTTTTACATACAACCGTCTGTCACATTATCCCTCATTGAACGCATGCGCGAAAAGGTCATCTTTTTCAATTTTTGATACACGTTTTCCAGATTTTCAACTTTTTTCTGAAAATGGCGAATTTCACTGAAAAATCACCCCTTTTGCCATCGTTTGAAATAATTGCATAACCCATTGATTCCCAATAAGATATGCTCTA